>JANXRT010000117.1 GCA_025356735.1 Acetobacteraceae bacterium
TTCGTGCTGACGATCGTGCCGCGCCTCGCCGGCAACATCTGCGTCATCGCCGTCGCCGCGATTTGGCACAGCTACTGGGCGCTGATCATCGGCACGCTGGTGATGCGCAGCGGCCGATCCGTACTCAGCTACTTCATGCACCCCTACCGACCCCGCTTCTCGCTCGAGGCCTGGCGCCAGATCGCCGGCTTCTCGTTCTGGACCTGGGCAATGGGCGTCGCCGTGCTGGTGCGCGACCGATCGGACAGCATCATCGTCGGCCGGCTGCTCGGCACCGCGCAGGTCGGCTTCTTCTCGCTGGCGTCGGAGGTCGCGACCCTGCCGACCTCCGAGCTGGTCGAGCCGCTGACCCACGTCCTGTTCCCCAGCTTCTCGGCGGTGCGCAACGCCGGTGGCGATGTCGGCGAGCCCTACATGCGCGCGATCGCGCTGGCCTTCATGGTGACCGTGCCGGCCGGGCTTGGCACCTCGCTGATCGCCCAGCCGCTGGTGCTGCTGCTGCTCGGCCCAGGCTGGACCGTGGCCATTCCGCTGGTCCAGATCATCGCCTTCGCCGGCATCCTCAAGGTCATCACCGCCATCAGCACGACGGCATTCCGCGCGGACGGCATCCCGAAGACGACGTTCTTCGTCACCTGTGCCGCCGCCGCGCTGCGCATCGCACTTGTCGTGCTGCTGGCGACCCGATACGGCCTGATCGGTGCCGCGGTTGGCACGGTCGTGGCGGTGACGCTGGAGGAGATCGCCTTTCTGGTAGTGGGCTTCCGCCGCTACCGCATCTCGTTGTTGCGACTGCTCGGCAACATCTGGCGGATACTGCTTGCCAGTGCCGTGATGGCAGCGGTGCTCCAGGCCGCCGGGCTGGGCTGGTCGCAGATCGACCCTGGCCCCGAGGCTGTGCTGCTGCGGCTGCTGATGGCCTGCCTGCTCGGCGCCATGACCTATGGCGGCGTTCTGTGCGGGAGCGGGCTCGCCGCCGGCCGGCCGGCCGGCGCGGAAAGCTATGCGATCAGCTTCATCCTGCCGGTGCTCGGGCGTATCGCCGCAAGGCTTGGCCTGCCGCGATTTGCCCCCCGTAGTTGATTTTCAGCGCGCCGGGCGCGGCTTCACCACGCGACGAAAAATCTCCAGCTGACCCGCGGTCGTCGCGTCCCAGCTGAAATCCTCGGCATAGGCCCGCGTCGCGGCGCGCTCCGGCAGCTTCGAAAACAGTTCCCGCACCCCGGTGGCGATGCCGTCCGGCGTGTTGGGCTCATAGATCACCCCGGCGGCAGCGGCGGCGACAACCTCCGGATTGCCCCAGATGTTGCTGGCGACCACCGGCGTGCCGCAGGCCATTGCCTCCAGCAGCACGTTGGCCCAGCCCTCCCGCGACGAGGCCAGCACCATCGCGTCGGCGGCGCTGTACAACGAAGCCAACTCGGCATGGGGCCGCGTTCCAAGCAGCCTTACCCGCGCCGCCAGACCGGACCGCTCGATCTGAGTCTGCAACGCCGCCCGCTCGGGCCCCTCGCCGGCGATCACCAGGTCGAAATCCGGAAGAAGGAGCATTGCCCCGATAGTGCGGTGGTGGCCCTTGCGTTCGATCAGGTGACCGACCGAGATCAGGGTCGGCCGCGTCAATCCCAGCGCGGCACGCGCCGGCGGGCGTGGCATCGGTCGGAACATCGCCGTATCGACGCCGTTTCGAAGCGTCACGGTCTTTTCGGAATCGGCGCCCAAACCGATCATCGCCTGGCGCAAGGCCTCGCTGACCCCGATCAGCGCCGCCGCCCCTGCCAACGCACCCCGGATCATCCGCCTCGGCGTGGCATGATCCGGGATCAGGCTGATGTCGGTGCCGCGCGCCGTGATCACCACGGGCAGGCCGAAACGCTGCCCCAGCCACAGCGCGGCGACACCGTCCGGATAGACGTAGTGGGCGTCGATCGCGTCGAACTTTCTGCCGTCCGCCAGCAACCGGGCGATGAACGGCGCCGTGGCCCGGTATAGCAGCCACGGTGCCAGGTTCATGCCGATTTTCGGAATGACGGCGAAACGCGGATGATGGATGGTCAGGCCGTGCCGCACTTCCTGGCGCGCCACGCGGGCATAGGCCGAAAAGTTGCCGAAACGGCGGGAGGCGAACGGGAAGTAGGGCACCGGTGCCACCACCGTGCTGACCGCCTGACCGCTGCCGACCAGATGGCGCAACCGGTTCTGCACGAAGATGCCGTGGTTGGGCTGCTCGTCATTGGGAAACAGGGAAGAAAACGTCAGCAGCCGGATCGGGTCCATCGCCGGCTTATAGGCAGCTTGTTTTCACCTGTCTGCCATGGCCGAGCTACGCCGATGGCAGCCCCCCTTTGCAACCCTTCCTACCCGTGGGTAGGCTGCGGCCAACAGCCCGACCGAGGCTTCTGGGGAACACCATGGCTACGGACAGCAATCGCAGCCTGCGCGGAAAGGTCGCCATCGTCGGCGTCGGCGAGACGCCGTACTACAAGCACGGCATGTCGCCGCATTCGGAATTCAAGCTGGCGCTGATGGCGATCGTCGCTGCCTGCCGCGACGCCGGCCTCGACCCGCACGACATCGACGGCATCGCATCGTACAGCAACGACCGCAACGACCCCTCCCGGCTGTCAGCGGCGCTCGGCATGAAGGAACTGCGCTTCGCCAACATGCAGTGGGGCGGTGGCGGCGGTGGCGGGGCGGCGGCGGTCGGCAACGCCGCGGCGGCGATCGCCGGCGGATTGTCCGACGTGGTCGTCGTGTTCCGCGCCTTGGCGCAGGGCCAGTTCGCCCGCTTCGGCGTGGGTGCGGCGACGCCGACGACCGCCGGCGACGCAGCCTTCCAATCGCCTTACGGCCTGATGTCGCCGGCGCAGAAATTCGCCATGAAGACGATGCGCTTCATGCACGATCACGGCGTCGGGCAAGAAGCGCTGCGCGCCATCGCCATGGCGTCGTATGCCCACGCGCAGAAGAACCCGCGCGCCGTGATGTACGGCCGGCCGCTGGACGAGGCCGCCTACGACGCCTCGCGCTGGATCGTCGAGCCGTTCCACCTTTTTGATTGTTGCCAGGAAAACGACGGCGCGGCGGCGCTGATTATCGTGTCGGCCGATCGCGCCAAGGATTTCGCCCACAAGCCGAGCTACCTGCTCGGCGCCCAGGGCGGATCCGACTACCGCGCCGGCGCCCCTGCCCACAACGTGCCGAACTATGGCTCCTCGACCTTCGCTTCGGTAGTGCCGCACCTCTATCGGATGGCCGGGATCAAGCCATCCGAAGTTGACGTGCTGCAGAACTACGAGAACTTCACGGGTGGCGTGCTGATGAGCCTGGTGGAGCATGGCTTCTGCGCCCCCGACGAGTGCAACGAGTTTTCCACCCTGGAAAACTTCATGGCGCCGACCGGCCGGCTGCCGATGAACACGTCAGGCGGCAATCTGGCCGAATGCTACATGCATGGGCTGGAACTGCAGATCGAGGCGGTGCGCCAGCTGCGCGGCGACTCCACAGCCCAGGTGCCGAAGGTGGACATCTCAATGGTCATCGCCGGACCGATGGTGACGCCGGTCAGCAGCATGATCCTTGGTTCGGAAGCAACGCTGTGAGCACCTCCTACCTGCCCGCCGGCCTGCCGATCCCGGTGCCAGAG
Organism: Acetobacteraceae bacterium; assembly: GCA_025356735.1. Taxonomy (GTDB): domain Bacteria; phylum Pseudomonadota; class Alphaproteobacteria; order Acetobacterales; family Acetobacteraceae; genus PALSA-911. The sequence continues at coordinate 3,647 of JANXRT010000117.1, forward strand.
GTAGATGGTCTCAGCACCCAGTACTGGGAGGGCCTGAAAAAGAACGAGGTCTGGGTGCAGCGCTGCAAGGATTGCCGAACCTGGCAATGGGGCCCCGAGTGGATGTGCCACGCCTGCAACAGCTTCGACACCGGCTGGGAGAAGATCGAGGCCCATGGCCGCATTTACAGCTGGGAGCGGCCTTGGCATCCCGTCCATCCGGCATTGAAAGGTCATGGACCGTACCTGATCGTGCTGGTCGAATTCCCGCAATACGGCAACATCCGGATGATCGGCAACCTGCTCGGCGACCCGCATCAAACCGTGGAAATCGGCGGCAAGGTGAGCCCCGTATTCGAGCATCACGAGGACGCCACGCCACCTTTCACTCTGCTTCAATGGACCATCGAGACCTGAACCCGGGAGAAACAAGATGAACGAAGTCGCGATCAACGCACCCAACCTCTGGCGCCTCGAAACCCCCGGCCATTCCGGCTGGACGCGAACGGCCAGGCTCGGCGATCCCCAAAAATATTTCATGGTCTCTACCGACAGCCACGCCAACGAGCCGCCAGACCTTTGGGAGACCCGCATCGACGCCAAATACCGCGAACGCGTGCCGCGCATCATCACCGACGACGATGGCGTGCAGTGGCGCTACTGCGAGGGCTACCGCCCGGACCGCGTCCGCGTCATGAGCTTCGAGGGCGAGGATTGGGTCCGCTCCAAGGCCGGCGCCGAGGTCGAGCAGCGGCTGATCGACAACGGCACCGACGGCATTGATGTCGAGCTGATCTTCCCCAACAAGGGCCTGGCGATGTGGGCGACGCCCGATCCGGTTTTCGCCAGCGCCCAGTGCGCCGTCTACAACGACTGGGCCTGGGAGCAGTACGGCCGCTACCCGGACCGCATCGTGCCGGCCGCGGCGATCGCGACCGGCGACCTGCCCAGCGCCATGGGCGAGATCGAGCGCGCCGCCAAGACCGGATTCCGGGTGCTCACCCTGCCCTGCAAGCCGATCTGGGGCGCCCACGACGTCGATCACGTCAACTACAACCTGCCGCATTTCGACCCGATGTGGCGGTTGATCGAGGAAGCCAACCTGCCGATCACCTTCCACGTCTCGACCGGCCGCGATCCGCGCGCCGCCCGCGGCAACGGCGGCGCCGTCATCAACTACGTCACCCATTCGCTCGCCCCGACCATCGAGCCGGTTGCCAACCTCTGTGCCTCCGGCGTGCTGGAGCGGTTCCGCGGCATTCGCTTTGCCTCGATCGAAGCCGGCATCGGATGGGTGCCGTGGCTGCTCGACGCGATGGACGAGGCCTACCGCAAGCATCACATGTGGGTCCGCCCGAAGCTGCAGGGCCTGCCGTCGGACTACTACCGCGCGCATGGCTTCGCGGCATTCCAGGAGGACCCGTGCGGCCTGGAACTGATGCGCAGCCACAACCTCACCGACAACTTCATGTGGGCCAACGACTACCCGCACCACGAAGGCACCTGGCCGCACTCGGCCGAGGCGATCGAACGCACCATGGGCGGCCTCGACGACGGCGCCCGCGCCCGGGTGCTGGGACTGAATGCGGCCCGGTTCCTCGGCATCGAGGTGCCGGCTCGGCAACGCATCTAGCGCCGCAGGCAGAAGAAAGCATGGGGCTCTACCCCATACCCCGCAAAGGGGCCGTCGCCCCTTTGAACCCCTGACTTAAGGGATGCGCTCCCGGGCGCTTCCCGGGCGGGGTCAGGGGCAGAGCCCCAGCCTTTCTTGCTTGCGGCGCCTATTTGGGGAGTATCGAGAATGAGCTACGAGGCGCCGTTCAAGGGACTGAAGGTCGTCGATCTCAGTCAGGGCATTGCGGGGCCTTATTGCGGGATGCTGCTGGCCCAGAACGGTGCGGACGTAATCAAGGTCGAGCCAACCGGTTCGGGCGACTGGAGCCGTGGGCTGGGCCGGGTCTATGGCGACAACACGGCATTCTCGATCCCTGGGAATCTAGGCAAGCGCAGCGTGGCGCTTGACCTCAAATCCGTCGATGGCTGCAAGGTGCTGTGGCGGCTGATCGGCGGCGCCGATGTCTTCATCGAGGGTTTTCGACCCGGCGTTACCTCGCGGCTGGGTTTTGGCTATGAGGCGGTGTCCGCTGCCGAGCCGCGTATTCTTTACCTGTCGATTTCCGGCTTCGGCCAGACCGGGCCGTTCGCGGAGCGCCCGGCGATGGATCCGGTGTTGCAGGCGTTCACCGGGCTGACCTCCGAGAACAAGGGCGAGGACGGCATCCCGCATCGCGTGCCAATCATCCCGGTCGACATGACCACGGCGCTGTATGCCTTCCAGGCGGTTTCCGCCGCGTTGTTCGGCCGGATTGGCGAGAAGCATGGCCGGCATATCGATGTCAGCCTGATGCAGGGCGCGGCCGGGCTGCAATCGGTGCGCATGATGGGCAGCTACCTGGAGGGCGGCGAAATCTCCGGCGGTGCCGCGCCTTCGGGCATATATGAGGCCGCCGACGGCTGGATGAACATCACCGTGGTGCGGCCGTTCGAGTGGCTGGCGCTGTGCCGACAAGTGATCGACCGACCCGACCTGCCGGAAGATCCTCGCTTTCTCGATCGCGACCTGCGTTGGGCCAACCAGGAAGCGCTGTTCGCGATCATCCGACCGATCGTGGCGCAGCGGACGATCGCCGAGCTGTCGCAGCGCCTGACCGCGGCGCAGCTGATGCATGAGCGCCTCAACACCTACGCCGAATTCCTTGGCCAGGAGCAGGTCCGCGCTACCAACACCATCGCCTGGCTGCATCAGCCGGGCGTGCCGCGCGCGGTGCCGATGCCCAACATCATCGGCCTGCCCCCGTTGCAGGACGGCACCCCCCGCGCCCACGCGGCGACGCTCGGCGAGCACACCGAGATCGTGCTGCGTGAGCACGGTTTTTCTGATGCCGAAATTTTTGACCTCTCGCAGCGCCGCGTCATTGGCGGCGTGCGTCAGGTCGAGCACACCTAGGAGCCTTCGATGTCCGCGCCCGACCTGGAGCCGAAAGTCATCCTGATCGACACGCCGGTTCCGGGCGTGCGCCGTGTCACGATGAACCGCGGCGACAAGCGCAACGCGCTTAACAACGCGCTGCGGGGTGCGATCATCGACGCGTTGGTCGCCGCCGACACCGACCCCGCGATCCATGTCACCATCCTGCGCGGCGCGGGCCCAAGCTTCTGCTCGGGCTACGACCTCGCTGCCAACAACGCCACCGACCAGCCGTACTACTCCGCCGCCGGCACCGGCCAGTGGCCGCGCCACGTGGTCGATGGCTGGTTCAAGATCTGGGACCTGGCCAAGCCGGTGATCGCCCAGGTGCATGGCTACTGCATGGCCGGCGGTAGCGAGCTCGCGACCTGCTGCGACCTGGTTTATGTCGCCGAGGATGCCAAGATCGGCTATCCGCCGGTGCGGCTGATGAGCCCGCCCGACAACCAGTTCCATCCGTGGTTGATGGGCATGCGTAACGCCATGGAGATGTACCTGACCGGCGACGCGATCACCGGCACCGAGGCGGCGCAGATGGGCTTCGCCAACCGGGCCTACCCCGCCGACGCCCTGGAAGCCGCCGTGCTCGGCATCGCCGAGCGCATGACGCTGATCCCGGTGGAGCTGCTGCAGATCAACAAGCGCAGCGTGCATCGCGCGATGGAGATCATGGGCATGCGCGCCGCCATCCGCTCCGGCACCGAGTTGCAGGCGCTGGCCTTCACCACCGAGAGCAGCCTGAACTACCGACGCCAGTTCCGCCGCGACGGATCGAGCGTGCGGGATTTGCTGAGCCAACGCGACGCGCCGTTCAAGGATTACCGCACTTCATCCGGCAGTGATGACTGACATTCCTTTTGAGGGACAGAACATGGCCTACACGCCTTTCGACCTGACCGGGAAGGTGGCGCTTGTCACCGGCGGCAACAGCGGCATCGGCCTCGGCATGGCGGATGCGCTGGCCCAGGCCGGCGCCGACATCGCCATCTGGGGTACCAACGCCGCCAAGAACAGCGACGCCAAGATCGCGCTCGAGAAGACCGGCCGCCAGGTGCTGGCCCTGGAATGCGACGTCGGCGACGAGGCGGCGGTCGAGCAGGCGTTCGCCGAGACGCTTCGGGTGCTCGGCCGGGTCGATGGCTGCTTCGCCAATGCCGGCGTGTCCGGCCGCGGCCAGCGATCTTTCCTCGACATGCCGACCGACGAGTGGAACCGCGTGCTGCGGGTCAACCTGCACGGCGCGTTCTACACGTTTCGAACCGCCGCGCGGCACATGGTCAAGCGCGGCGATGGCGGCGTGCTGGTCGGCACAGCGTCATTGGCCGCGATCGAGGCGGCGCCGCGCGGCGAGCACTACGCCGCGACCAAGGGCGGGCTGATTAGCATGATCAAGGCGATGGCGGTGGAGTTCGCCCGTTACGACGTGCGCGCCCACGCCATCCTGCCCGGCTGGATCGCCACCAACATGACCGCCAATGCCACCTCGAACGAGAAATTTGCCGGCAACGTCATGCCGCGTATCCCGATGCGCCGGTGGGGCGACGGCGGCGATTTCGGCGGCATCGCGGTGTACCTGATGAGCTCGGCGTCGCGCTATCACACCGGCGGCAGCTTCGTCATCGACGGCGGGTATTCCATATTTTAAGCGGGTCAACATCATGAAGTGGCGCATCGGCGATGTGACGGTGACCAAGATCGTCGAGCTGGAGGCAACCGGCGGCAGCCGGTTCCTGCTGCCGATGGCGACCCCCGAGGCGATCGAGCACATGGCCTGGCTCAAGCCGCATTTCGCCGACGAGAACGGGCGGCTGCGAATGAGCATCCACGCTTTCGTGGTCGAGGCCGGCGACCGCCGGATCGTCGTCGATACCTGCCTCGGCAACGACAAGGAAAACCGCCGCATCCCGACCTGGAACAACCTCCAGGGCCGGTTTTTGCAGGACCTCGCCGAAGCGGGTTTCGAACGCGAGACGATCGACACCGTGCTGTGCACTCACCTGCACGTCGATCATGTCGGCTGGAACACCATGCTGGTCGATGGCAAATGGGTGCCGACGTTCCCGCGCGCGCGTTATCTCATGGGCCGCATCGAGTACGAGCATTGGAACGAGACGGCGCGTCCGGACATGCGGTTCATCCTGGATGACAGCGTGCGGCCGGTGATGGAAGCCGGGCTGGTCGACTTGATCGAGGTCGATCACAGCCTCTGCCCCGAAATCTCGCTGGTGCAGAGCTTCGGCCACACACCGGGCCATGTCAGCGTGAGGATTTCGTCGCGTGGCGAGGAGGCGCTGATCACCGGCGATTTCCTGCACCATCCCTGCCAGATCGGCCATCCGGAATGGTCCTCGACCGCCGATCATGATCCGGACATGGCGCACGCCACGCGGCTCGACATGTACCGCGCGCTTGCGGGAACACCGACGCTGGTGCTCGGCACCCATTTCGCGACACCCACCGCCGGACACATCGAGCAGGACGGCGACGCTTATAGGCTGGTGGTCTGACGGCGATGTAGGGCATGGTTCCGCATGGAATCCAAACCTCAGCACGTCACCGCGGAACTGCCACCTGGCGAACTGGACCCCATCTTCAGAAACGGTTCGGTGACCGTGGTCGGCATCGTTCTCGGATTTTCATTGAATTTCGTAAATAGCTGGGCAAACAACCCGGTGCCTTGGCATTCCGCGCATCTGCTCGCCTTCGTTCCGCTGATGATCGGCACGGGTTTGCAGGTCAAGGCGCTTGCTGGATTTCTGTCGACATCGTCACTGAAGATCAGCCACTACAACCACAACAAGCACTACTTCATGGCGGGATTGCTCTCGGTCGCCGGCGGTATCCTAATTGCCATGATGCTTGACCTCGTCGGCGTCGGGGAGGTTTTCATGCAAAAATAGCGTGCTCGGCCGGCACCGACCTGACGACGCCGAGCGCCGAGGAGAACGAGGCCGCTCAGCCGGGCGCGCTGAAATGGTTCGTCACATACTACATGAGCAGCCCGAAGGATGTGGAGGATATGCGGCGGAAACCCAGCTTCGGCCCACCTGATCAATCTTGAACCTTCGGCGTATTCGCCATGCCGACGAGGCGATAGGCGCCGGCCGCAACGATGCCTCCAAGCAGCGGGCCGACGGTATAGAACAGCCATACCGGGTAGGTGCCGGACACCAGCATCGGCCCGAGAGCGCGGGCTGGGTTGCCTGCACCGCCGCTGACCGGGCCGCCCAGCAGCACACCAGCCGCCAGAGAGAACCCGATCGCCACGGCAGCTATGCCGGCTGGAACGCGCGGGTCGGTCGCGGTCGAAATGACCGTGAACACGAGAATGAAGGCGATCAGTGCCTCGACCAACAGAACCTGCAAGGCATCGGCACCGTTCGCCGGCGATGGCGCACCGAGATGGGCGTCCACGTAGGCGCCATGGCCGTAGGCGGCCCATACGACCAGCGCCGCAATGATCGCGCCGACCATTTGGGCTGCCCAGTATGGAGCGACGTAGCGCCAGGGGAATTTGCCGGCAGCCGCCAGGCCGAGCGTGACCGATGGGTTGACGTGGGCGCCACTGATTTGGCCAAGCGAACCCATGACAGGGATCAGGATCAATGCGAAGGCCAACGCCACCGCCAGCGAGTCATACGCCGGGCCCGCGGTGTTCTTGCCGAGGATGGCGGCCGTTGCGACGGCGGTTCCTACAAGGACAAGCAGGAAGGTGCCGATCACTTCCGCGCTGCAGGCGAGCAGGAGGTTGTCGGTGGGCGTGTCAGCCGATCCGGGTTTACCGATTCGAGATGAAGGGCGCGGCGAAGTTGCGTCCATGACGGATCCTTGAGGGTCAGGTTACAGCGCAGGGCGGCGTCAAGACGACGAGCGTTCGACCATGAAGCCGTGGACAGCGACGATTTTCGACTACTTCGTTTGTCGTCGCTCCACGGCGACGCAAAAAGAGTGGCCGGCACTTGAGTGCCGGCCACCTCGCGTCACCGCGATGTCAGGAGAGCGTCCCACCGCGCTGCCTACGGGCCGTCATGACGCTGTCGGCCGTATAGGGCACCGCCGACGGATTGAAGTTCTCCCATCCCTCCGTCTGGTACTCGGACCGGCGGGTCGCAAGGTTCACCGGCGTGCGGCCATCCAGAACCGTCTCGATCCGCGTGGCCTGCATCTCGTCGGCCCGCACCGTGACCAAGGTGCCGCCACGGCGCACTCCTTCGGCATGCACCTGCGCGTCGGCCTCGCTGACACCGGCACCGGTCAGGGATCCGACGAGGCCGCCCGCCGCCGCGCCCACGCCGGCACCGGTCAACGTGGCGATCAGCCAGCCCGCGGCAACGACCGGTCCTACGCCCGGAATGGCCAGCATGCCCAGCCCCGCCAATAGGCCCGCGCCGCCGCCCAGAAGCGTCCCGACCGAGGCGCCCGTACCCGTGCCGGTGCTCGCGCCCTGGTGCGGATCGCCCGAGGTCAGGCCGCTGCCGCCGGTGGTGGGGTTGCCGTAGCGTCCCTCAGCGTTATTGGAAACAAGGCTGATGTCGGCATGTGGAACGCCGGCTGCCTCCAGCGACTGGACGACGCTTACGGCATCGTCGTGGCTATCGTAAAGGCGGGTGAACGTGCGTATGGCCATGTTCGATTTCCTTCTGCTTCTTTGCTGTTGTGACCAAGGCTGAAGTTGCGGCAACGCTGCCGCCTCAGCCTGGATATTGGGTTGACTTCAGGGCTTGGTGCCGGTCGTGTTGGTGCCCAAGTTACGGTCCATGGCGCGACCCGCGGCCGTGCCAGGCTGATTTCCCGTGGTTCCATCCAGGTTGCGGACGCCGGAAGCCGTGTCCGTGGTATGGGTTCCCAACGCCCGGTCCGTGGCTCGGCTGGCTGCAGTGCCGGGCAGGTTGCCGCCGCTCGGCACGCCCCGGTCGCTGCCGGTATTGCCCTTGTAGTCCAGCCAGACCTGTGCGGTCTGCCCGTCCCTCATGCCGGTGCCGCGCCAGACGCCGCCGTCATCCTTGCGCAGGTTGTTCACGCTCCGGAAGCCATTGCTCTCCAGGCGACGCCGCGCTTCACCCTCGGTGAAGGAATTGCTGCCCTTGGCCGGCTGAGGCGCATTGGCCGAAGTCGTGGCAACCGCCT
>JANXRT010000140.1 GCA_025356735.1 Acetobacteraceae bacterium
CAGTAGGATAGCGGAAGCTGCGTAGAGAAAGGCTTCTGCCGAAGCGATCTTCGCCTCGACGTCCTTTGCCAATCGGCGGTTGCGGTTGATCCAAGCGAAGAATCGCTCGACCACCCAACGGCGGGCGTGGACCACGAACCCAACCTGCCCTTCCAGCTTACGCACAGTCTCGACGCGGACAGGGCTTGCCTGCGCGACGCGCGGTCCCTGGTAGCCGCTGTCGGCGAAGGCCAGCTGAACAAAGGGCCAGCTCGAGCGAGAGGCCCGCAGCAGCGGTCCCGCGCCGTCGCGGTCCTGAATGTCCGCCGCATGGACGTGCAGCTTGAGCGCCCGGCCATCCGTATCGACCATCGCGTGGCGCTTGCGGCCTTTGATTTTCTTGCCAGCGTCGTAACCGCGCACGCCGCCGCTCTCGGTCGTTTTGACGCTTTGGCTGTCCACCACGGCCGCGGTCGGGCTGGCCTCGCGTCCGGTCCGCTCGCGGTCATCCATGACCAGGTGATGGGTGACGATTTCCCAGATGCCATCGTCACGCAGCCGAGCAAACCAGCGATACACCGTGCCCCAGAGTGGGAAGCTATTCGGGACTAACCGCCAGGCAATGCCGCCGCGCAACACGTAGCAGATCGCGTTGACGATCTCGCGCATCGGCCACGACCGCTTGCGGCCGCAAAGCGCCTCGGCGGGAAGGAAAGGGTGAAGGATCGCCCACTCGGCGTCGGTCAGATCGCTTCCATGGCGCAGCCCGGCACGGCTATGCTGCCGCCGGGTGGTCGGGGTCCACATCGAGGTCTCGTCCAGTGTGTTGCAATCCTGACGGATCACGAAATGCCCCGACTGCCCAGCCCCTCAAGACATCATGCCGTGGGCGTTCCGAAACAGCCTCTAAGCGCTCAGACCGTAGCCACAGGCGTAGCCGGCGAACCCACGGCTCCCGGCAGCCGCAACGGCGGCGCGGTCAGCAAAAACCGCGTCCGGCCATTCCCCCGCAGCCAATCGGCCAGTTCCGTAAGATACCACATCTCACCCAGATAAACGCCCAACTTGAACAAGCAATGATTATGCAGCGGCAGCATCGTGCACAAATCGTCCAGGCACGGCCGCGCCGGCATCGCCTCCACCGCATAATTATCGGCGAACAGCGCCACCAACCCGGTGTCGGTGACCCACTGCAACACCCGGGGATCGCGCCCGTCCAGCGCCGAGGTGGTCGCGTGCAACTCGGCCGCGTTCGGCTGCTTCTTCATCTCCAGCAGCGCCTGCGCGAAGCCGGTCCGGATGCACACGAAATCGCCCGGCTCGATGACGACGCGGTCCTTCTCCAGGACCATCATCAGGTCGTCGTAATCGATGATCTTGCCGGACCGCCCGAAATACGCCTCGAGGTCGATCATCACGCCGCGCCCCTGCACGCAGGTCACGGCGATGTTCTCCACCCCAAGATGCCGCGCGCCCGGCGGCGCATCCACCGCGATCTCCTGGTCGCCCTGATACAGGATCGGCCCAACCACGTCGGTCCCGGCGCGAAACCCGTTATAGTAGCAATCGACCGGCCGCCCGTTGCCATCCAGGTCGAAGCTCGCGCCGACATGCGCCAGCGTGTCCCACTGCGTCGAGTATTGCAGCGTCAGCAGCACCTTGTCGTCGCTCACCACGTCGATCAGCGTCGGGTCCTCGCACCGCAGTGGGTAGTTCATGTTGAACTTGCCGCCGCGCTGCGTCGGCGACAGCACCGGCGGATGCCGCCGCGGGCTGAGCACCGCCCCGCCCGGATAATCCAGCGGCAGCGACAGGCAGAACGTTTTTCCCAGTTTTACCTCGGCGATGCCCTGCAGCACCTTCTGCGGGGTTAATAGGTTTAGCCGGCCAAGCTCGTCGTCCGGCCCCCAGTCGCCCCAGGTCGATCCCGCCGGCCGCCGCTTCCAGCGTAGGTTATCCACGATCAGGCCGCCTGCGCCTGCTCGACCGTCGGGTGGGTGCCGGCGACCGTGGTGCGGCGCATGTCGCGCACCTCGGTCGTCTCGGGGTAGCGCCGGGCGCGGTGCATGGTCTGGCGGTTGTCCCACATCACCAGGTCCCACTGCCGCCAGGCATGGGCGTGGCGGAATTTCGGCTGCGTCGCATGCTCCACCAGGTCACGCAGGAATGCCCGCGCCTCCGGCACCGGCCAGCCCAGGATGCTGCCGGCATGCGACGACAGGAACAGGGATTTCCGCCCCGTGACCGAATGGGTGCGGACCAGGCGATGGCGCACCGGGGTGAACATCACCCGCTCCTCCTCAGTGAAATCGGAGAACCCCAGCAGCCCGCGCGAATACAGCAGCGAGTGCTCGGTCACCAGATCCTCGATCTCCGCCTTGGTCGCGTCGTCCAGCGCATCGTACGCCGCCCGCATGTCGGCGAACTCCGTGTTGCCGCCCGACGACGGAATCTGGCGCGCCGACAACAACGAGAACTTGGCTGAAATGGCGCGGAACGAGCTGTCCGAATGCCACAGCTGGTTGCCGAGGTTGAACATCCGCCGCCGGTCGTCGCGCGCGAAAAGCTGGTTGTTCTGGTCGAGGTTGGAGATGTCGGCGATGTCGGTGCCCAGCCGGCGCTCGGAGAGCTTGGTCACGTTGCTGCCGACCGCATGCTCGATCTCGCCGAAGTTGCGGCTGAAGGCGACCTGCTGCTCGTCCGTGAAACGCTGCTCGTGGAACACCAGCACGCCGTAATCGTCCATCCCCGCCTCGATCGCCGCCGCCTCGTCCGGGGTCAAAGGCTGGGTCAGATCCACCCCCGAAACCTCGCCCACGAACGACGGATGCGCCGCGGGATCGACGGCCTGGATGGACAAGGAATTGGCACGGCCCATGACGTACTCTCCTTTGGATCGAACCCGCCTGAACACAGGACCGGGACTTGCCAGAAAGGCTACACATACCCCCACGCCAAGGAAAGCCGCCCCGCTTGACGACACACGGCCCTGCCAGCACCTTCCGCCCAACCGAAAACAAACGGGAGGCCGCGTGTCCCAAACCATCGACGCCAATCTGCGCCCCGCCGGCGAAGGCGTTCCGCTCGACTGGGACGCTATCGCCGCCCATCTCGCCACCCGCGACCTGGCCCTGGACCACACCCCCCCACCCCGCCAGTTCGCCGGCGGCCTCGCCAACCTCAACTACCTGATCCATATCGCCGGCAAACCCTACGTGCTGCGCCGCCCGCCGTTCGGCGACCTGCCGCCCGGCAGCCACGACATGGCGCGCGAGCACCGCATCCTCACCCGGCTGCCCGATGCCCTGGCGTTCGTGCCGCGCAGCCTGCATCTGTGCACCGACAAGGCGGTAATCGGCGCCGACTTCCAGATCATCGAGTTCAAGTCCGGCCTGGTGGTGCGGGAAGAAATGCCGCCCGCCCTCGCCGGCCGGCCTGAAGCCGGCGCGCGCCTGGCCGAGGTCGCGCTGACCACCCTGGCCGCCATCCACGCGGTCGATCCGGCATCCGTCGGCCTCGACGACCTCGGCCGCCCCGACGGTTTCCTTGGCCGCGCCGTCGCCGGCTGGCGCAAGCGCGGCGCCATCGTGCTGGAGCCGGGCACCGAGGCGCTGCACCGCGATATCGGCGCCTGGCTGGAAGGCAACGCCGTGCCGGACGGCAAGCCCGCCCTGCTTCACAACGATTTCAAGCTCAACAACATGATCCTCGACCCCAGGACGCTGGACGCCGTGGCCGTCGTCGATTGGGACCAGGGCACCCGCGGCGACCCGCTGTTCGACATGGCCACCCTGCTCAGCTACTGGACCCAGCCGGGTGACCCGCCGGCGCTGTTCGACATGGAGCAAGGGCCGTTCCATGCGCCAGGGTTTCCCTCCCGCGAGGACGCGGTGGCCCGCTACGGCAACCTCACCGGCCGCGACATGTCGGACTTTCGATTTTTCCGCGTCTTGGCGATGTACAAGCTCGCCATCATCTTCCTGCAACTCGGCCACCGCTACCGCACCGGCGTCACCACCGAGCCGCGCTATGCCGGCCTCACCGCCATCGGCACCGGCATCGCCGAGTTCAGTCTCGACCTGGCCCTCGGCCGCGCCTTCTGAAAGGAAGAACAATGGACTTTTCACTGTCGCCGGAACTCAAGGAGCTCCAGCTCCGCACCCATAACTTCATCCGCGAGAAGGTGATCCCGTATGAAACCGATCCGCGCCAGGGCGCGCACGGTCCCAGCGACGAGCTGAAGCGCGAGCTGAACCGGCTGGCCGCCGACGCTGGGCTGCTGGCGCCGCACGTCGGCACCGAATATGGCGGCCTCGGCCTGTCGCACGTCGGTAAGGCGATCGTGTTCGAGGAGGCCGGCTACTCCCTTCTCGGCGGCATCGCGCTCAACATCGGCGCCCCGGACGAGGGCAACATGCACCTGCTCGAGCAGGTCGCCAGCCACGAGCACAAGGAGCGCTGGCTGCGCCCGCTGGCCGCCGCCGAAATACGGTCCTGCTTCTGCATGTCGGAACCCGCCCCCGGCGCCGGCTCCGACCCCGCCGCCCTGGCGACCACGGCCGTGCGCGACGGCAACCATTTTCGAATAGACGGCGAGAAATGGTTCATCACTGGCGCGCACGGCGCCAAGTTCGCCATCATCATGGCAAAAACCGAGGATGGCGGCGCCACCATGTTCCTCACCGACATGGATGCCGAAGGAATAGAAATCGTGCGCACCATGGACAGCCTCGACCAGGGTTTTCCGGGCGGCCACTGCGTGGTCCGGTTCAACGGCCTGCGCGTGCCGGCGACCGACATCCTGGGCGAGGTCGGAAAGGGGTTTCGGTATGCCCAGGTGCGGCTGGCCCCGGCACGGCTGACCCACTGCATGCGCTGGCTCGGCGCCGCGCGCCGCGCGCACGAGATCGCCACCGGCTACGCGCAAACCCGCGAAGCCTTCGGCCAGAAGCTTGGCCATCACGAGGGCGTCGGCTTCATGCTGGCGGACAACGAGATGGACATCCGCATCAGCCACATGATGATCCTGCAGACCGCCTGGGTGCTCGACCAGGGCGAGCGCGGCGGCACCGAAAGCTCGATGGCCAAGGTGATCTGTTCCGAGGCGATCTGCCGCGTGGTGGATCGCTGCGTCCAGGTGCTCGGCGGCCAGGGCGTGACCGGCGAAACCCTGGTCGAACGCATCTACCGCGAGGTCCGCGGCTTCCGGATCTACGACGGCCCGTCGGAGGTCCATCGCTGGAGCCTGGCGCAGAAGATCATGAAGAACGGGCCTAACTGGTGATCTCGCGGGACGCCTTGTTCGACCTGTCCGGCAAGGTGGCGGTCGTCACCGGCGGCGGCCGAGGTATCGGCCGCGGCATCGCCGAGGGCCTTGCCGCATTTGGTGCCCGCACGATTCTGGTTGGCCGAACCGAGGCAACTCTGGTTGCCGCGCGCGATGAGATGACCGCGCAAGGCTTCGACGTTGGCTACCAAATCGCCGACGTGTCCAAGGAGGCGGAGGTCATTGCGCTGGCCGACGCCGTGATGGCGGCGGAGGGCCGCATCGACGTGCTGGTCAACAATGCCGGCGTCAATCCCATCTACCGCAGCGTCGAACGCACGACTTTGGCCGAGTGGCAGACGATCATCGACACCAACCTCACCGGCGTCTTCCTGTGCTGCAAATACCTGGGCGCCAAGATGGTCGAGCGAGGCGCAGGCTCGATCATCTCGATAAGCTCCGTCGCCGGCCATATCGGGCTCGCCCGCTCCGTGCCCTACAACGCCAGCAAAGGCGGTGTCGAGCTGCTGACCAAAGGCCTCGCCATCGACTGGGCGCCGAAGGGCGTACGAGTCAACACCATCGCGCCCGGCTACTTCGAGACCGATCTCACCGCCGGCATGCGCGACAACGAAGCCATGGCCGGAAAGCTGTTGGCCCGCACCCCGCTGAACCGGTTCGGCAAGCTGAACGACCTCGCCGGCGCCGCGGTGTTCCTGGCTTCGGACGCTTCGGCCTACGTCACCGGTCAATCGTTGCGGGTGGATGGGGGATACACGGCCAGCTAGCACGGATGCTAACGGCTTGATCGAAATCCCCTGGTTAAAATTAAGCTTGCTGATCGCTGATCTAATCGTTCCGTTTTCGTTTATAAATCAGGATTCAGTGATGCTCAAGCGATTCGTCTTTGCCGCCATCGCGGCCTCCGCTGTGCTTGGCGCTCCCGTCGAGGCCGATGTCATTGACGTAAACACAAGCTATTCCTTCGTCGGCACCTGCGGCGACTGCATCGGCACCGGCGTCGGCACGTTGGCGCTCAAAAATTATACGGTTGGCGACGACCTCACCAATGCTAACTTCGATGGCTTCACCTACACCTCCAGCCTTACCTCCGTCAGCATTCCGCCATGGACCCTATTTCTTTATCCGGCAATCTCTCCACTATTCCGGGAGCTAACCAAGTGCTCCTAAATGACGGCTCAGAGCATTTCCTCAGCTATAGTACTGGCTCCTGGTGCACCGGTAACAACTGCGCGGAAGATTTCGGCACCACCCACACTTGGTCGGCCTCCAGTGTCGCAGTCCCCGAGCCCGCCTCAATGACTATCTTTGGTACGGCACTGATCGGGTTCGCCATGACGCGCCGCCGCCGCGGCTAAATCTGATCCTACGACAACGTCCGCCAAAACGTGCGATGTCTCCAACCCATGTGCATCGTAGGGTGAGTGAGCCCTTGCGCTACAGCCACTACTCGGTTCCGGCACGGATAGCGGCATTCGGGCAAATTGCGCAGGCAGCCGCCAAAAGCTAGGCTGCCGGCAACCGAACGCATCCGTGGAGAAAATCCGATGACTGAAGCCTGCATTGTCGGCTGGGCCCACGGCAAATTCGGCAAGCTCGATGAACCCGACGTCGAATCGCTGATCGGCACCGTCGCCGGCGCGGCCATTGCCGATGCCGGCATCGCGCCCTCCGAAATCGACGGCGTGTTTGTTTCCTTATTCAACAACGGCTTTGCCAACCAGGATTTCCCGTCCTCGCTGGCGATGCAGCTGCTGCCGGAGCTGCGGTTCAAGCCGGCGACGCGGTATGAGAACGCCTGCGCCTCGGGTTCCGCCGCGGTGCACGGCGCGCGGGATTTCCTGGCCGCCGGGCGCGGAAAATTCGCGCTGGTGATCGGCGCCGAGAAGATGACCTCGACCCCTAACGCCCGCGTTGGCGACATCCTGCTGAATGCGGCGTATCGCGCCGAGGAGGGCGAGATCCCGGCCGGGTTCGCCGGCGTGTTCGGCCAGATCGCCGACCGGTATTTCCAGCGCTACGGCGATCAGTCGGACGCGCTTGCCGCCATCGCCGCCAAGAACCACAAGAACGGCGTTGCCAACCCCTATGCCCAGATGCGGCGTGACCTCGGCTTCGACTTCTGCCGCAACGTCAGCGACAAGAACCCCTACGTTGCGGCGCCGTTGAAGCGCACGGATTGCTCCCTTGTGTCGGACGGCGCGGCGGCGATGATCCTGACCGACGAGGACACCGCGCGCGCCATGAACAAGGCGATCCGGTTCCGCGCCGCCGTCCACGTCAACGACTATTTGCCGATCTCACGGCGCGACATCATCGCGTTCGAGGGCGCGCAGGAGGCCTGGAAGCGGGCACTGTCGGCGGCGAACCTGAAGCTTGGGGACCTGTCGTTCGTCGAAAGCCATGACTGCTTCACCGTGGCCGAGCTGATCGAATACGAGGCGATGGGGCTGACCGAACCCGGTCAGGGCAAGCGCGCCATCCTGGAGGGCTGGACCCAGAAGGACGGCAAGCTCCCCGTCAATCCCTCCGGCGGGCTGAAGGCCAAGGGCCATCCGATCGGCGCCACGGGAGTTTCGATGCACGTCATCACCGCAATGCAGCTGGCGGGCGAGGCCGGGGAGATGCAGCTGCCGCGCGCCGACGTTGCCGGCATCTTCAACATGGGCGGGGCGGCGGTCGCCAACTATGTATCGATCCTGGAGCGGTTGCGCTGATCCCGACCAGCAACCTCGTTCACTTCCTGCTGCAAACGGCCAGGCGCTTCCCCGATCGCCCGGGATTGATCTGGCGGGACCAGACCTGGACATGGGCGCAAATGGCCGGCCGCGTTCGCGCCGCGGCGGCCGGGTTGCGGAATGCGGGCGTCGTCAAGGGCGACCGTATCCTGGTGCACTCCCGCAACTCGAACGCGATGATCGAGACGATGTGGGCGAGCTGGATGATCGGCGCCGTCTGGGTGCCGACCAATTTCCGGCTCACCCCGCCGGAGGTCGCCCACCTCGCGCAGTCCTGCGGTGCCACGGCGCACATCTTCGAGGCCAGCTTTCCCGCCCACGCCGCGGCCGCGCGGGATGCCAACCCAGCCTGCCGGGTGGCGCTGGATATGGGTGCCGATTGGGAGCGGCTGGCGGCCGGCGGCGAGCCCCTGCCCGATCCGGTCGATGTCGATCGCGACGATCCCGCCTGGTTCTTCTACACGTCCGGCACCACGGGGCACCCCAAGGCGGCCATCCTTACCCACGGCCAGATGGCGTTCGTGGTCACCAACCATCTTTGCGACCTGATGCCGGGCACGACCGAACACGACGCCTCGCTGGTGGTGGCGCCGCTGTCGCATGGGGCGGGCATCCATGCGCTGACCCAGGTCGCGCGCGGGGCCGTCAGCATCCTGATGTCGGGCGAGAAGCTGGATTGCGCGGAGGCGTTTGAGTTGATCGAGCGGCACCGCGTCACCAACCTGTTCACCGTGCCGACGATCCTGACGATGCTGAGCCGGCATGAGGCGGTGGACCGGCACGACCATGCCTCATTGCGTTACGTGATCTATGCCGGGGCGCCGATGTACCGCGCCGACCAGGTGCTGGCTTTGCGCAAGCTTGGCCCGGTGCTGGTGCAGTATTTTGGTCTCGGCGAGGTCACCGGCAACATCACCGTGCTGCCGCCGCATCTGCATAGCGTGGAGGATGATGCGGCGTTTCCGATCGGCAGCTGCGGCTATCCGCGCACGGGCATGGAGATCGCCATCCTCGATGCCGCAGGCGTGCGGCAGGGGGCGGATGCAACGGGCGAGATCTGCGTTCGGGGGCCGGCGGTTTTCGCCGGCTACCACGCCAACCCGGAGGCCACGGCGAAGGCTTTTGCGCATGGCTGGTTTCACACCGGCGACCTTGGCCATCTGGATGCGCGGGGCTTCCTGTATATCACCGGCCGGCAGTCGGACATGTATATCTCCGGCGGCTCCAACGTGTATCCGCGGGAGATCGAGGAGGCGTTGCTGACCCATCCCGCGGTGGCTGAGGCCTGCGTGCTTGGCGTGCCGCACCCGAAATGGGGTGAGAGCGGGGTTGCGGTGCTGGTGCTGGCGGGCGAGGTCGAGGACGGTGCGTTGCTGGCCCACCTCGATGGCAGGTTGGCCCGGTACAAGTGGCCGGCGCGGTTCGTGCGGTGGGCGGAGCTGCCGAAATCGGGCTATGGCAAGGTTGCCAAGCGCGAGGTTGCCCAGCGGCTGGCCGATCTTCGGTTGGATTGAACAGGAGCCATCAATGCCCGACGCGGTCGAGATTTCGATTATCACCGACTACCACGCCCATGTGTATTTCGACGCCGGCAGCCGGGCGGCAGCGGCCGAGTTGCGTCAGAACGTCGAAAACCGGTTCGCGGTGCGGATGGGAAGGTGGCACGAGGTTGCCGTGGGGCCGCACGTTCAGGCGATGTACCAGATCGCGTTCGACGTTGCGTTGTTTGCGGAGCTGGTGCCGTTCCTGATGCTGAACCGGCAAGGTTTGAGCATCCTGGTCCATCCCCAGGCTGGCCGCCCCCGCGACGATCATCTGTTGCGCGCGCTATGGTTGGGCGAGCCGTTAGCGGTAAAGGGAGACGTACTGCCCGAGGCCGTATAGGGTTTCAAAAGGGCGACGGCCCTTTTGCGGGTCTGGGCAGAGCCCAGCCTTACTTCAGGGATGTCTAATGGCCACTCTAGATCGTTGTTTTAACGTTGCTGACCTACGGTTGGCGGCCAAGCGCAAGCTGCCGCGGGGCGTTTTCGAGTTCGTCGATCGCGGCACCGAGGATGAGGTTGCGTTGCGCAACAACCGTTCAGCGTTTGAGCGGCTGAAGCTGAAGCACCGCGCGCTGGTGGACGTGTCCGGACGGTCTATGGAAACCATGTTGTTCGGTAAGCCCGCCGGCATGCCGATGGCGATTGCGCCGACTGGGGCGGCCGGGTTGTGCTGGTACGAAGGCGAGCTGGAACTGGCCAAGGCCGCTGCTGCCGCCCGCATTCCGTTTACCCTGGCGACGGGGTCGATGACCTCCATGGAGAAAATCGCGAAGGAGGCGCCGGGGCGGCTGTGGTTCCAGTTGTATGTCTGGAAGGAGCGCAAGCT
>JANXRT010000141.1 GCA_025356735.1 Acetobacteraceae bacterium
CAGCAGACCGCTCATGCCGATGGCGTGCGCTTTGTGCTCGCGCACGGCTGCCACCATGTCCGCCAGCCCGACCTTGATGCCCAGATTGACCACCCGGTAGCCGTTGTTGGTAAGGATGATGTCGACCAGGTTCTTGCCGATGTCGTGCACGTCGCCCTTCACCGTGGCGAGAACGATGGTGCCTTTCTCCTGGCCCGCCACCCGCTCCATCAACGGTTCCAGATGCGCCACGGCTGCCTTCATCGTCTCGGCTGACTGCAACACGAACGGCAGCTGCATCTTGCCGGCGCCGAACAACTCGCCGACCACCTTCATGCCGTCAAGCAGGATATTGTTGATGATATCGAGTGGGGCGTTGGTCTTCAGCGCCTCGTCCAGCTCGTCGGTCAAACCCTTGCGGTCGCCGTCCACGATGCGGTCCTTGAGGCGGCCCTCGACGGTGTCGGCGCGGGTTTTCTTCACGGCGTCGGCGAGTTTACGGTCGGCGAAGATTTCCAACAGCTTGTGCAGCGGATCGTAGCCTTCGCGGCGGCGGTCGAAGATAAGGTCCTCGGCGACCTGGACCTCCTCGGCGGCGATCAAATGCAGCGGGCGGATTTTCGACACGTGGACGATGGCGCCGGTCATGCCGGCGCGGACGGCATGGTCGAGGAAGACCGAGTTCAGCACGGCCCGGGCGGCCGGGTTGAGGCCGAAGCTGATGTTGGACAGGCCGAGGATGATCTGGATGTCAGGGAACTTGTCCCGGATCATTTTTATCCCCTCGAGCGTCCACTGGCCAAGTTTGCGGTCGTCCTCGTTGCCGGTGGCGATAGTGAAGGTCAGCGGGTCGATCAGCAGGTCGGATTGGGCGAGACCGTGTTTTTCGCAGGCGAACTCGACCAGGCGGGTGGCAATCTTGAGCTTGTCATCCGGGGTCTTGGCCATGCCGACCTCATCGATGGTCAGGGCGATGACTGCGGCGCCGAACTTCTTGGCCAGGATCAGCCGGTCGGTGGCCGCGTGTTCGCCATCCTCGAAGTTGATCGAATTGATGATCGGCTTGCCGCCGTGCAGCTTCAGCGCCGCCTCAATCACCGGCGTTTCGGTGCTGTCGATGACGAGGGGGGAGTTCACCGAGGAGGTGAACCGGCGGATGATCTCGTTCATCTCGAAGACCTCGTCGCGGCCGACGAAGGCGGTGCAGACGTCGAGCGAGTTGGAGCCTTCGGCGATCTGCTCGCGCCCGACCGAGACGCAGCCGTCCCAGTCACCCTTTTCCTGCAGCTCGCGCCATTTCTTGGAGCCGTTGGCGTTGCAGCGCTCACCAATGGCGAAGAAGGCATTTTCCTGGCGCAGCGCGACCGGCTGGTAGAGCGAGGCAACGGAGGGGATCCAGACCGGGCGACGCAAAACGGGGGTTGGCCGGAAGCCGCCGCGGCGGCGCAGCATGGCGTCGAGCGCCTGGATGTGCTCGATCGAGGTGCCGCAGCAGCCGCCGATCAGGTTGACGCCGTCCTCGGCGACGAAGCGCTCCATCCAGCTCGCCATCTCGGCGGCGCCGAGCGGATAGTGCGTGTTGCCGTCCACCAGTTCGGGTAAGCCGGCGTTGGGCTGGATCGAAATCAGACCGCGCCAGTTGGTCGCCAGCCAGCGCACGTGCTCGGCCATCTCCTGCGGCCCGGTGGCGCAGTTGAGGCCGATCATCGGCACGTCGAGTGCGTCGATCACGGTGGCTGCGGCGCCGATGTCCGGGCCGACGAGCAGGGTGCCGGTGGTCTCGACCGTGACCTGGACGAAGATCGGCGTTTGGGTGCCAGCCTCGGCGCGGGCGATCTTGGCGCCGTTGACGGCGGCCTTTATCTGCAGCGTGTCCTGGCAGGTCTCGATCAGGATGGCATCGACGCCGCCGGCGATGAGGCCGCGGCATTGCAGGGCCAAGCCGGCTTCGAGCGGATCGTAAGCGATGTTGCCGAGCGTCGGCAGCTTGGTGCCGGGGCCGACGCTGCCGAGCACCCAGCGCTGGCGGTTGTCGGAAAAACTTTCCGCGGCCTCACGCGCCAGTTCGGCGGAGACCTTGTTGAGTTCGAAGGCGCGGTCGGCCAAATCGAATTCGGCGAGGGTGATCGGGGAGGCGCCAAAGGTGTTGGTCTCGACCATGTCGGCGCCGGCCTCGAAATAGCCGCAATGGATGTCGCGCACCATGTCGGGGCGCGACAGGCTGAGGATGTCGGTGCAGTTTTCCTGGCCCCAGTAGTCTTTCTCGATGTCGAGGGTGAGGGCCTGGACGCGCGATCCCATGCCGCCGTCGCAGAGCAGGACATGTTCGCGGAGGGCGTCGAGAAGGGATCGGGTCATGGAAGGTGTCCGGGTTCAGGCATGCGCGTGGGCGACGGTTGCATTGGAAACAGGTTCCGCGGGGCGGCTGGCGGGCCAGATGCGCAATCCCAGCGGCCCGGGGATGGCGAGACGGGTGCCGGGATCAAGGCCGGCGCCGACCAGCAGCCGGTGCATGGTGTCGTCGGAGAAGCCGGGCCAGCGATGCGCCAGGCGTTCGGTGAGGTCGGTGCGGGTGTGGGCGGCGAGGTCGATGACCAGCAGCGTGCCGCCGGGGGCGAGGATGCGGGCGGCCTCGGCGAGCACGGTTTCGGGCGTTTCGGCGTAGTGCAGCACCATGTGGAGCAGGGCGACATCGTAGCCGGCGTCGGCCAGCGGCAGCCGGTACATGTCGGCCAGGCGGACAGCGCAGTGGGCGAGGTCGGGGCGGGACAGGCGGGAGCGGGCGAGGGCGAGCATCTGCTTGCTGGCGTCGATGCCTAGGCCCAGGCGGATGCGCGGCGCCAGCACCTCCAGCAGCCGGCCGGTGCCGGTGCCGATGTCGAGCATTTTTCCGATGTCGGGCGGCAGGATCGAGAGCAGGGTAGCCTCGACGGCGGCGGCGGGGAGTTCGAGGGCGCGCATCTCGTCCCAATCCGCACCCTTGGCGCGAAAGCTGTCGGAGGCGATGCGGGCGCGCTCGGCCAGCACGCGGGCGGCCTGGCGGCGGTCGGCTTCGAGAATTGGGTCGTCGTCGGGCAGCCGGGCGAGCAGGTCGCGGACGAGGGCGCCCTGCGGGCCGGCGGACAGGGCAAACCAGACCTGTGCCCCCTCGCGGCCGCGTTCCAGCAGCCCGGCGTCGCCAAGCAGCTTCAGGTGGCGGGACAGGCGGGGTTGTGACTGACCGAGGATTTCGGTGAATTCCATGACGCAGAAGGCGCCGCGCGCG
>JANXRT010000151.1 GCA_025356735.1 Acetobacteraceae bacterium
GTTCAAGCTGAACCAGGATCGCCGCCACCACATCCCGCGGCGGCAGCACAGGGTCACGAACTGGCCCGCCTACGAGGCCGATTTGCGTCGGCGCGGCAGCCTGACGGTGTGGTTTATCGAGAGGCGATCGCGGCGTGGGCCGCGGCGCCACGCACGACACGAGGTGGCCAACCCTCCTATTCGCCATCGGCGATCCTGACGGCGCTTACCTTGCGCGCTGTATTCCGTCTTGCTTATCAGCAAGCTGAAGGGCTGATCGGCTCGATCATCAGCCTGCTTGGCCTGACGCTGCGCGTGCCGGAGCGGGGACGCCCGAGCTATGTCCGCATCGTCTGACCCCGAATGGGGATTGGGGCAATTGCGCGCACCTCTAATCTCTGCACCACGCCGTCAGGCGATCGCCAGGTCGGCGAGGTCGGGTTTGCGCAGGAAGCCCGACATCTCGGCGGTGTAGAACGGGTTCATCGTGGCCGAGCGGTTGTGTTCGGTCCAATAGTAGTTGTGGGCGCGCGGATCGCTCCAGGCCATGGTGAGGTTGCGTTCATCTACCAGGCGGTTGTAGCGCCAGAAGGCGTTCGGCCGGACCTCCATCGTGTCGCCATTGCCAAGGACCAGCGTCTCCAGGCACTCGAGCGCGTAAAGGGCGACCTTCTCGTGGAACGAAGCCACGTTGAGGGCGCCGTTGGTGTTCGGGCCGTAGACCGACCAGAGATTGGGAAAGCCCGGCATCATGCAACCAAGGTAGGCGCGAGCCCCATCCCTCCCCCACAGGTCCTCGAGCGTCCGCCCCCCGCTGCCGGTGATGGTCATTGGATAGAGGTACTCCGTCGCGTGGAAGCCGGTGGCGTAGACGATTACGTCGGCCTCGTGCAGCGTCCCGTCCTTGCCCACGACGCCACGAGGCTCGATGCGCTCCAGCCCGCTGGTGACCAGAGTGACATTGTCGCGCAGCAGGGCGTCCAGGATGGAATATTCCGGGTCGACGACAACCGCGCGCGCCGACCAGACCGGATGCGGTGGGGTCATGGCCGCCACGAGCGCGGGATCGCCAAGTTTGCGCTTAAGGAATTCGAGGCTTGCATCGCGGGCTCGCTTGTTGAGCGGGCTGCAGGCGTAAGGATCTTGGAAGTCCGGATCGATCTGCGCGACGTTTGCGATCCGGTCGAGCGAGCAGGTGCGGGCGCGCATGAAGTTGGTGTGGAACGGCAGGTTGCGGTCGAGCCAGTTGACCTGCGGCGGGAACGGCGACCGGTAGCCGGGCGCGGGGAACAGCCACTGCGGCGTCCGCTGGAACACGGTGACGTGGGCGGCCTCGAGGGCGAGCTCGGGGATCATCTGGTAGCCGGTGCAGCCGGTGCCGATCACCGCCACCCGCTTGCCCTTCAGGTCGACGCTCTCCGGCCACCTTGCCGTGTGCCACGAGGCGCCGGCGAACTCTTCGGCACCAGCGATTTTGGGGATGTTCGGGCGGTTGAGAAAACCGACGGCCGTGATCACCGCGCGCGAGCGGATCGTACGGGCTCCGTCTGGCCCATCGATATCGATCTGCCACTCACCGGCGGCCTCGTCCCAGGTGAGCGCCTTGACCTCAGTCTCGAACTGGATGTGCCGGCGCAGGTCGAACTCGTCGGCGACCCAGTCGAAGTACTTCACGTTCTCCCGCCACTCGCAGAACGGATTGGGATAAGGGAAGTCGACTCCGAAGAGGTGGGTGTAGGAGCGGCTTGGCGTATCGACCCGGGCGCCGGGATAGCGGTTCTCCCACCAGGTCCCGCCGACGCCAGCGTTCTTCTCCAGCACGGTGAACGGGAACCCGGCCTGGTGCAGCTGTCGTGCGGCGTTTAGCCCGCCCATGCCGGCTCCGATAACCGTCACGGTGAAATCATTCAGCCGCGCCGGATCGGGCTTCTCCCGCCAGTGCAGCGACCGCACCGCCGGGTCGATAGCCAATTCCTCCACGTGATGCCGCAGGTTCTCGCCTTCCAGGGTCTGCCCCAGCATCAGACCCAGGCTGACCGCAAGCCGTTCGCGCGGGCCGATGTCGATAGTGCCAGCGCCACTGTCGCGATAGGCTTTCAGGAACTCGGCGCCCTTACGCCGGAGCAGCGCCACGTCCGCTTCGGTCGCCGGCGAAGCGACGTCGAAGTAGCCGGTCTGCACCGTCTTTATACCCGTCGCCGCCACTTCCGGATCGCCGGTGAGTTGGTAAACCAAGCCACGCAGGACCATGGGATCAGCATGGGCGATCGCGTCCTCGATGACCGCGTCGTCCGCTGCCAGCA
>JANXRT010000166.1 GCA_025356735.1 Acetobacteraceae bacterium
CAACCACGCCGTGGTGTTCCACCAGGGCCACGTCATCGCCGCCGGCGCGCCGCGCGACGTGGTCGATGATCCGGCGGTCGTTTCGGCCTATCTCGGCGGCTCGATGAAGCGCCTGCGGAAGGCCGCGACGTGAGCCTGCTACGGGTACAGAATTTGACGGTGCGCTACGGCGACCTGGTCGGGATCGCCGACGTGTCGCTGACCATCGAGCAGGGCGCGATCGTGGCGCTGCTTGGCTCGAACGGTGCCGGCAAGACGACGACGCTGAACGCCATCGCCGGGCTGGTGCCGCCGGCCGCCGGCGCCATCGAGTTCGACGGAGAGAACATCTTCGGCCAGCCCGCCTTCGCCATTGTGCGCCGGCGGCTGGCGCTGTCGCCGGAGGGCTGGCGGCTGTTCGTGCAGCAGACCGTCGAGCAGAACCTTCTGCTCGGCGCCACGGTGCTCGCCGACCGGGCGCGGCTGCCCGGGCTGCTCGATCGCGTTTTCGCCCTGTTCCCGCGGTTGGCCGAGCGGCGTCGCCAGCGCGCCGGCACGCTGTCGGGCGGTGAGCGGCAGATGCTGGCGACCGGGCGGGCGCTGATGAGCGATCCCCGGCTGCTGCTGCTCGACGAGCCCAGCCTCGGCCTGGCGCCGGCGGTGGTCGAAAGCCTGTACGAGACCCTGGTGCGGCTGCGAGCCGGGGGCTTGACCATGCTGCTGGCCGAGCAGTCGGTCGAGCTCGCGCTGGAAGTTTCCGACCATGCCTATGTGCTGCAAACCGGCCACACGGTGCTGGAGGGTCCCGCCGCCGCGCTGGCGCAAGACCCGCATGTGCAGCGTATCTACATGGGGCTCGAAACCGGAGCCGGGGTGGTCTGACGCGTGCTCAGCGCCACCAGCAATCCGGCGGTGACGGTCAGCAGCCCGGCGAGCTGGAGCAGGGTCGGCAACTCGCCGACGATCGGGATGCCGACGAGGATTGCCGATACCGGCACCAGGGCGGGGAACAGCGAGGCGCGCGCGGCGCCGAGGATCTGGATCGCGCGGCCGAAGGCGATCAGGGAAAGGATGCCGGTCAGGATCGCCTGGACGAAGATTTGCCCGAGCAGCATCGGCCAGGACAGCGCCAGGATGTGGCCCGGCCCCGCGAAAAGCAGGTAGGGCGGCAGGAAGAACGCGCCAGCGATCACCGCGGCCGCCGCGGTGGCGTGCATCGGGCCAACCGACCAAAGCTTGGACAGCACCGAATAGCTGGCGAACAGCGCGCCGGCGACCAGGAACAGGCCGTCGCCGATCGGCGTCAGGCGATCGCCCTGCAACAAGGCGGGCCCGGCGACCAGGATCAGGCCGGCGATGATGATGGCGGCGCCGGCCAGCCGCCGCGCCCTCAGCCGCTCGTGCAGCAACAGCGCCGACAGCACCATTGCGGTCAGGACCATCATCGAGGGTTGCAGCACGGCGCCATGCGGCAAGGGCGCGAAGTGGAAGCCCAACATGCTGGCGCCGATGAACAGCGGCCCGGCGGCCAAGGCGAGGCCGAAGGCATGCCGCCACGGCACGCGTCCCGGCCCGGTGCCGTAGCGCGGCCGGGCGAAGAACCACGGCAGCAGCAACAATCCGGCGAAGCCGCTGCGCAAGGCGGCGACATCCAGCCCGTCGAGCCCATGCAGGGCGCCGGCGCGGGCCATCACCAGCTGGCTACCCCAGATGATCGCGGCCGTGGCGCCGTAGGCGTAGCCCGCCAGGTCGGATGGTGCGGCGCGGATGGAATGGGTCGAAACTTGCATGGCAGGATGGAAGCACGGCGGGTGCCACGTACCGGCATGGCATTCGGGCGCGCCAGATACGCGTGGTGAAAGAGGAGCCTTTCAGATGACCTGGTCGATCGTCTTGCATGATCCGGCGACGGATGCCTTCGCAGTGGCGGTCGCGACGTGCGCCTTCGCCGTCGGCGCGTCGTGCCCGTTCGTGCGCGCGGGTGTCGGCGCGGTGTCCACCCAGTCGATGACCAACCGGTATCTTGGCCCGGCCATCCTGGACGGCATGGCCCGCGGCCTGACGCCGGCGGCGGCGATCGAGGGCGCGCTGGCCGGCGATGACGGGCGCGGCCTGCGCCAGGTGCATGCGGTCGATCGTCTGGGCCGGACCGCCGCCTGGACCGGGCGGAACTGCGTCGAATGGTGCGGCGGGGGCGATGCGCCCTATGTCAGCGTTGCCGGCAACATGCTGGCCGGGGCGGAGGTCGTGGCGCAGACGTTGTTATGCGTTCGCCGCGAAACCGGCCTGTCGATTCCCGAACGGCTGATGGCGGCCATGGAAGCCGGAGAAGCGGCCGGCGGCGACCGGCGTGGCCGGCAGTCGGCCGCGATGAAGCTGGTGACATCCGAGGATTTTGCCGATCTGGATCTGCGGGTGGACGACCATCCCGATCCTTTGGTCGAGTTGCGGCGGCTGCTGGGCATCTGGCGGCGCGACCGGGCACCCGGCCTCGCTCACGCGCCGTCAAAAGCCAACCCGTCCGGATTGATCGATCTGGAGGCAATCGAGGCCGGCTGGCAGCGCAACCCCGCCAATCCTGGAACAGCGCTGCGGTTTCGCCGTTGATCGCCTAACAATTGGTCATTAACCTTTTTCTGCCGCCATCCGTCGGCGCGAACCTGGAGGAACTTCCATGCGTCTGCGCATCGGCTACGAGATGACCTACCAATGTCCGCAGCCGACTCCGATGGTGTTGATGCTGAACGTGCATCCGACCCGGGCGGCGGACCTGGTCACGCCGGACAACATCAACGTCAGTCCCTCGTCGGTTGCGCCGGTTTCGGTCTATCGCGACGAGTTCGATAATTGGTGCACCCGCATCGTGGCGCCAGCCGGCATCACGCGGATTTCGACCGACGCGCTGATTAACGATAATGGCGAGCCGGATCCTTATATGCCCGATGCCATGCAGCATCCGGTGCAGGATCTGCCGCACGAGGCGCTCCGCTATCTGCTGCCGAGCCGCTACTGCGATAGCGACAACCTGCTGCAGACGGCGTGGGGCCTGTTCGGCAACGGCCCAACCGGCTGGCTTCGCGTGCAGGCGATCTGCGACTTCGTGAACAACCAGATCGTGTTCAACTACAACGACGCGCGGCCGAGCCGCACCGCCTCCGACGCGCTGACCGAGCGGCGCGGCGTGTGCCGAGATTACGCCCATTTGGCGATCGCGCTGTGCCGGGCGATGAACATCCCGGCACGCTACTGCACCGGCTATATCAGCGATGTTGGGTTGCCGCCGCCTTACTCCGCCGGAGACTTTGCCGCCACGATCGAGGTCTATCTCGGCGGTGCGTGGCACCTGTTCGATCCGCGCAACAACACCCGCCGTTATGGGCGGGTGTTGATCGCGCGTGGCTGCGATGCGGCGGATGTCGCGATCGCGACCACGTTCGGGCCGAATTTGCTGACCAGCTTCAAGGTCTGGACGGACGAGGCCGCGGAGGACGGCGCGCGCCTGACGGCGTAGGGAGGAAAAGCCCTTGCGCCCTACATCACGCTTCGATCTCTTCGCGCATCATTTCCAGCTTTAGCCATTGATCCTCGGTTTCGGCTAGCGACTGCTTGGCAGTTTCCAACGCCGTGGTGGTCTGCTGGAAGCGCTGTGGGTTTTTTCGGTACAGGTCCGGGTCGGCCAGGGTTCGGTCTAGCTTGGTGATGCTGGCGGACAGCTCGGCGATTCTGGCCGGCAGGGTTTCGAGCGCGTGCTTGTCCTTGAAGGTCAGGCGGCGGGATTTGGCGGCCGGTGCGGCGCGGTGCGGCTGGGATTTCGACTTAACCGCGACCTGCGCGACTTCGTTGCCGCCCTGGGCGCGCTGCACCAGCATGTCGCTGTAGCCGCCTGCGTATTCGACCCATTTGCCGTCGCCCTCGGCGGCGATCACAGAGGTCGAGACGCGATCCAGGAAGTCGCGGTCGTGGCTGACCACCAGCACGGTGCCGGGATACTCGCCGAGCAGCTCCTGCAGCAGATCGAGGGTTTCGAGATCGAGGTCGTTGGTCGGCTCGTCCAGTACCAACAAATTAGCCGGCTGGGCCAGGGCGCGGGCCAGCATCAGCCGGCCGCGCTCGCCGCCCGACAGCACGCCGACCGGGGTATTGGCCTGCTCGGGCTGGAACAGGAAATCCTTCATGTAGCTGACCACGTGACGCGAGGTGCCGGCGATGATGACGCGCTCGCCATGGCCGCCGGTCATCGCGTTGGCCAGGGTCTGGTCGGGATCGAGGCTGGCGCGGCGCTGATCCAGGGTGACGGTAGTCAGGCTGGCACCCTGCTTCACCTCGCCAGAGTCCGGCGCCAAGGTGCCGGTCAGCAGGCCGAGCAGGGTTGTCTTTCCCGCGCCGTTGGGGCCGACGATGCCGAGCCGGTCGCCGCGCAGCACCCTTGCCGTCAGATTGGCGACGATCGGCCGGCCATCGAACGATTTTGATACATGGTCGGCCACGACCACGAGCCGGCCGGAGATTTCGTTGTCGCTCGCGGCCATGCGCAGCACGTTGGTGCCGCCGCGCTGTTCCCGCCGCTTCTGGCGCAGGCTGTGCAAATCGGAGAGGCGCTTGACGTTGCGCTTGCGCCGCGCGGTGACGCCGTAGCGCAGCCAGTCCTCCTCCATCACCAGCTTGCGGACCAGCTTGTGGCGGTCGCGCTCCTCCTGCTCCAGCACCTCGTCGCGCCAGGCTTCGAAATGGGAAAAGCCGCGATCGATGCTGCTGGTGGTGCCGCGGTCGAGCCAGACGATGCGTTGCGAGAGGCGCTCCAGCAGCCGGCGGTCATGGCTGATCAGCACGATGCCGGAGCGAAGCCCGTTCAGCTCCCGTTCCAGCCACTCGATGCCCGGCAGGTCCAGGTGGTTCGTCGGCTCATCCAGCAACAAAATATCGGGCTCGGGCGCCAGCACGCGGGCGAGAGCGGCGCGCCGTGCT
>JANXRT010000214.1 GCA_025356735.1 Acetobacteraceae bacterium
GGCGTGTTGCGGCCGGTGTGCAGCCGGTCGCGCGTCATCCGGTCCTCCTCGTCGGCCGGCAGATGCGGCACGGCGTAGCGGTCGAGCAGGTCGGAGACGAAGGCGCGGTTGCGCTCGGGCAGCACGCTTTCCGGATCGGCGTTGCCATAGCCGCTGATGTCGGTGGAGCGCGTGGCGATCAGCACATCGACGCCGTAGGGCCGGCTGCCGATATGGTCCTCGATCCAGGCCAGCTCGACCGCCAGCTCCTCGACCGTGAACGCCTCGGCACCGAGCACGCCCAGGCCGCCGGCACGCGACGCCTCGACCACGACGTCGCGGCAATGGGAGAAGGCGACAATCGGCGCCTCCAATCCGAACATCTCTGTCAGGGCTGTGCGCATGAGGATTTCTCCCGTTATTTCACCCGACGCTATCGGGCGGTATGGCCGAAGTCCACGGGGCTTAATCGGGCAAGCGAAAAACCACCGAGACCGGGCAATGATCGGACAGATGCGCCTGCCATTCGGGCCCCTGCTCGCGATAGACCAGCACGCGGAGGCTCCCCGGCACCATCCAGCCCTGCGCCGCGCCGCCGGCCAGGATGTGGTCGATGAAGCCGCCGCCGCCCCAGCACGGGCTGGAATTTCCCTCGGTGGCGCGCGCCAGCGGCGCCGCCTTGCGCAGGCTGGCGAGCAGCTGGTCGGGTTCCTCCATCCATCGGTTGAAGTCGCCCAGGATGATGAACGGCACGCCTTCCTCGCGGCGCTGAGCGATCCAACCCTGAAGTGCTGGGATCTGCTCGCGCAGCTGCTCGCACTGGCGCCGGCGGGACCGCGCCAGCGGCTCCTCGCGGCAGCCGGTCTTCAGGTGCACCGCCAGCACGCGCAGGAAACCGCCCGGCAGGCGCAGGGTCACGTCGGCGCCCGCGCGCAACGGATGGCGCGCCCAGGGTGCCGTGACGAGGCCGGCCAGGTCGGGGTTTGCGATAAAGGCGATATTCTTTCGGATTACCAGCCCGACACGCTGCACCACGTGGTCGGCGGTCATGTGGATGACGTAGCGGTCGGCGGGGAACAGCCGCGCGGCGACCTGCGGCCCGTCGACCTCCTGGATCGCGATCACATCGGCGTTCAGCTGCGTCGCATAGCCGGCAAGCCGCGTCCAATCCTCGGCGTTCTTCGGGTTGATGTCGGCGGGTAGCTCAGGATCGCCGGCCACCCGTTCCGTCAGCCACTCGAGGTTCCAGGTCGCGAGCTTGAGGTCGGCGGCCAATGCCGGCCGTGTCGCCAGCGCACTTAAAATGCCCACTAGAAGTGCAATATGCCTGAAAAAGGGCACTTTAACTGCTTTCACCATTCAAATTGCATCACATACGGTCATTCGTCTAATGTTTCGCGGCGATTAAACACTGTTGCAAAGGAGCTGTCGCCATGCTGGACAAAACCATGATCAACGAGTTCTCCCACGTGAAATCCAAGGATCTGAAGTTCACCGGCGACGGATTGCGGGATTTCTTCCTTTACCGGGACCTCGGCGTCGCCAAGGCCACCGGCGGCCGGGTGATCGCGCATCTCGTCACCGCCAACAGCGCTCCGACCACCGGCACCGGCTGGCACTACCACGAGGCCGAGTTCCAGATCGTGCTGATGCTGAAGGGGTGGGCGAAGTTCATGTACGAGGACAAGGACACGCTGGTCGAGGCCGGCGACTGCGTGCACCAGCGGCCCGGCATCAAGCACTACCTGTATGACTACTCGCCCGACATGGAATATCTCGAGGTCGTCGGCCCCGCCGACTTCACCAGCGTGGACACGACCGGCCCGATTGCCGTGCCCGCCCCGGCGCCATGGCCGGCCTTGTAGAACCTCACACAAGCAAGGCCTGATCGGCCATCGCGGAGCTTGCCGGCTCGGGGATGAAATCGGCTTCGAGCATCGGCACCCCGCAGGCCATCAGGAAGCCGGCGATCGCATCGAACTCCGACGGCTGGCGGGTGCGGTCGCCGGCGTCGCCGCGCGGCACCCACAGGATGGTCTGGTAGCGCGCCCGGGTCAGCAGCACGCGATAGGTGTTGCGGCGGTTGGCGATCGCCTCCGCGCCATGCGGCAAGGTCCAACGGTTGCCGCGGAACGCCCGTGCCCGCCATTCGGCCTGGCCGGCCACGCGGACAAGGTCGCCGGCCCAGCACATCCCGGCATGATCGAGTTCGAGCCCCTGGCAGGAGAACTCGGTGGCGACGACCTCCAGCGCGTCGGAGGCGCGCACGTCGTCGGGCCAACGATCGAGGAACCAGTGCGCCACCGCGCCGGCATCCATGTGTTCAAGCTCGGCGCCAAGCCCATCGGCGCGCAGCCGCTTGGCGCCGGAACTCGCCAGCAGTCCGGCCCGCCTCGTGCCGCGGCTGGCGTGGCGCAACGCGCGGCGCATCTCGTCCAGATCGCGGGTCAGGCGGAAAGCGGTGGTGCCAATCGCCGCGGCGCCCGGCGCATCGCCGTCGAGCATCGCATCGACCCAGGCGGCGGCGTTCGGATCGCGGATCGAGCGGATGCCGACATGCAGGTGCAGTGCTGGGTCCACCGCCAGCCCGGGCAGCGCCGGCAGTCTCTGTCGCGGGTCCTCGCGGTTCGGCAGGTCGGGGGCCGCGAGCACGCGCCAGACCGGGCGCGCCGCGAGGGCCGTGCCCCACTCGGCGATGCCACCCTCGCCGGTATGGATCTCCTGCCCGCCGCCGACCAGGCAGACGATCACCGCCCAATCCCGGTGCCGCGCCATGATGTCGAGCAAGTGCGCCGGCTCGGACGCGGTCAGCCGCACCGGCTTGTCCTGGGTCTGAGCGACGGCGTAGTCCCCCGACCAGCTGCGCTGCGCCTCGTCGATCACCACCACGTGCTCGGCCGGGACTTCGCCTGTCGCCACGTAATGGTCACGAAATTTCGGCAGCGCCTGGATGCGGCTTTTGGTGCGCTGCCGGGCAGCCCGCAGCGCGCCGCGCTCGCCACCGGCGGCATCGCGCGCCAGCGCCTCGCGCAGCACATGCACCAGCGTCGGGTTGCCGGTCAGGAAGGTGGCGCCCGACGCGGCACCGGTGCCGAACACCGCGTTCAGCCCGCATAGAGTCTTGCCGGCACCCGGAATGCCGGTGACGAACAGGATGGCATCCCCACCTTCAAGCCTGGTCTGATCGACGACCGCCAGGATGGCATCCGTGGTGCGAGTGAGATTGTGCGGATCGGCGTGCGACTCGGCAATCTCGGCCACGCCATGGCGCGAATACAGCATCCGTGCCGCCTCGATCAGCGTCGGCACCGGCCGGTAGGCGGCATGCTCCCATACCGCCACATCCAGCGTCGCCGGTGAGAACCGCAGCACGTCTTGCAAAAGCACGAACACGTCGCGGAGATGGGCGGGATCGGTCTCGATCACCGAGGCGACGCCAGGCAGCGCCAGCGGCAGGGTGCCGGGCAGTTGGCGGGCACCGGGTGCCACCAGGATCGGGAGGATCGGATGGTCGCGGCAGCCGACGTGGAAATCCTGCAGATCGAGCGCGTAGTCCTCGACCTGCTCGCGCGCCGAACTTCCCTGGTAGCTCTGGCCCTTGAACTCCAGTACCAGAATGGCGTTCGGCAGCACCAGCACGACATCGATCCGCCGGCCAAGCCGCAGCAGCGGATATTCGAACAGGATTCTCCACCGGCCCGCGCCCGGCAGATCCGACAACGAGGCGGCCAGCCAATCGATCTCCGACTTCCAGGCACGAAGCTGCTGCAGCTCCTGGCCACGGAACCGCGTCGCATGCTCATGCGCCAGCCGATCTTGCAGCCGCGTCGCATCGGTGCGCAGGAACTCCTCGACAGTCGATGACCAGAACGCGCTCACGTCCCCGTTATACACGCAGCGGTTGTGCCAGGCCGATAATTCGCGCGGGCGGCGTCACATCGTTTCCCCGGTGACGGCCGGATGTGGTTATGACTGCCGCGCTGCCCCTCAACGGAGAACGACGAATGCGCCTTTGGCCGATAGCCGACCTGGCCGCCACACTTCGCCCACTCGGCGTGCTGGCTTTGACCGCCCTGATGTCGGCTGCCTGCACCCCGCCTGCCGGCCAGGCGCCCGCCGCGCGGCTCTACGCGATCGACCAGGCCGGCGGCGCGAAATCGTGCACGGTGGCGCCGATGCAGGTCACCGACGGCCGCGAAACGCCGATCGCGATGAGCGTCAGCAACGATGGCGGCTGGTGCGCGCTAACGCTTTCGATGTCAGGCCGGCCCTATTCGGCCGGCCTGCTGACCGCCCGCCCGGCCCACGGCCGCGTCTACATCCACACCGTCGGCTCGACGACGCGCATCGACTACACGCCGGCACCGCAACACGTCGGACCCGACAGCTTCACGGTGAAGATGGAGCCGGGCGATGCCGTCGCCCGGGTGGCGGTGACCGTCGTGCCGAAATAACCGCAGGGGAGCGGCCACCCGGCCGCTCCCCTGCAGATCAATGCTTGACGGCGGGCGTCTTCTTTTTAATGGCCGCCTTGGTCGGCGTCACGACCCCCGGGCAGACGCCGAGCGTCTCCGGGATCAGGTCCTTGGCCGCAGCGTACTGCGGCAGGTCGCCATTGACGCTCAGCGCCAGCACCTCGTCGAACATCGCGCCGTTGCGCTGGCAAAAATCGGTGCCCTGGCCCAGCCCGCCGCGCGACTGCACGTTGGCGAGGTCGGTCGCGTAGCGGTCATATTCGACCTGCCCGCGCGACCCGTAATGCCGCTTGAAGTATCCGCTCAGCGACCGGTCGGTCTCCTGCAGGCTGCCCTGGTAACGGCGGATGAACGAGTTGTACTTGTCCGTCGTGTCGCAAGTGGTGGCGACCACCATCAGCGCCGTCTTCAGCCCGACCAGCTCGAACGCCTGCTGGTCGGCGGCGTCGCTGCACTGCCCCGCGGCCATGGCGCCCGAAGCGCTGCCCAGCAGCGTGCCCGCCGCCATCACTCCATACAGCCAACGACGCATCACTCTCTCCGATTCGTGGTGACATTCGACTTAGCGTCAACCGTCAACCGGCAGGTTATGCGCGAATCTCCAGTGCAAGGTCCAGGGCTATTCGGCCGCCGCCGCTAGCCCGGATCGCCACCGCGGCGAAACGGCGACATCTCGGACAAGGCGGCGATATCAGCGTCGATCGAAGGGCGCTCGTCGGCGAGAAAGCGATCGACGGCGCGCGACAGGCCGGAATTATCGATCCAGTGTGCCGAATAGGTCCGCGCCGGGAGGTAGCCGCGCTGAATCTTGTGCTGGCCCTGCGCCCCGGCCTCGACCCGCTTCAACCCATGCGCGATCGCGAAATCGATCGCGCGGTAATAGCAAAGCTCGAAGTGCAGGAACGGAAAATCACCCTCGCAGCCCCAGTTGCGGCCATACAGCGTGTCGGCGCCGACCAGGTTCAACGCCCCCGCCACCGGCTTGCCGTCTGCCTCGGCGAACATCAGCACGACCCTGTCGCCCAGCCGCTGCGACAGCAGGGAGAAGAACGAGCGCGTTAGATAGGCGCTTCCCCATTTCCGATCGACCGTGGCGCGATAGAAACGATAGAACGCGTTCCAGTGCCGCTCCTCGATCTCGGCCCCGCGCAGCGTCCGGAAATCCAGCCCGCAGGCATTGGCATCGCGCCGCTCGCGCCGCAGCACCTTGCGCTTGCGCGATGCCATGGCACCGAGGAAATCCTCGAAGCATGTGTAGCCTGCATTCTCCCAATGGAACTGCATGCCGAGGCGCTGCAGCCAGCCGGCCTCGCCCAACGCGTGCCATTCCGCCTCGCTGCAGAAGGTGGCATGCACCGAGGACAGCTTGAGCTGCCGGCAGGCCTGGATCAGCGCCGCCGCCAGGCCATCGACCGCGATTCCGCTGCCAGGCCGGATCAGCAGCCGTGGCCCCGGCACCGGGCTGAACGGCGAGGCGACCTGAAGTTTCGGGTAGTAGTCACCGCCCGCGCGGTCGAACGCGTTGGCCCAGCCATGGTCAAACACGTATTCGCCATAGCTGTGCGATTTCGCATACATCGGCGCCGCCGCCAGCAGCACGCCGTCGCCGTCGCGCAACGCTGCGTGCTGCGGCAGCCAGCCGGTGCGCGGCCCGGCCGAGCCGCTATCCTCCATCGCACTCAGAAAGGCATGGCTGACGAAGGGGTTTTCATCGCCGGCGCAGGCGTCCCACTCGTGCGGCGAGATCTCCGCGATCTTCGGATGCAGCGTGAGCGTCAGAAGGGGTCCATCATCCGGCATCGTTCAAAGGTAGGATGGCAAAGGCGGAACGCAAATAGTCGTAAGGCAGTAAGCATGGGGCTCTGCCCCATACCTCGCCAAGGGGCCGTCGCCCCTTGTATCCCCTACACTTAAGTATTGCGCGCCGGGGCGCTACCCCGGCGGGGTTTGGGGCAGAGCCCCATGCTTCTTCTTGATCAAGTACCGTTGGCTACCCTCCAATATCTTCTCCCCACGCTGGTTATGAATCGTGCTGGCGAACCCGATCACCCCGGTGCTGCGGTTCGGCGTCAGTTCAACGATCGTCAAGGCCGGGTAGGTGGTGTCGTTGGCGTAGAGCGGCTTGAGGAACTTGCTCGACTGCTCGATGAAGCCGACCAGGCTGTCCTCGACCATGTAGGGGAAAAGCCCGCCGCCGGGCGCGGTCTGGATCACCGCCTGGAAGCCGTGCGCCAGCAGATGCGGCATGTTGCGGGCACGGCAGTATTCAACGTCGTAATGCACCGGATGATTGTCGCCGGACGCGCCCTGAAAGGCGAGGAACACCGCCTCGGTCATGGTCCGGCTCGGCAGCACGAAGCGCTCGCCAAGTTGAAAGTCCTCGAACCAGCGCTGTTCGGGCACCATGCGGTGCTGCGTCGGGTCGAAGGTCATACCGCAGCCTCGGCGTGCAACGCGGCGATCTCGGCGGCGCCGTAGCCAAGGTCGGCCAGGATGGCGTCGGTATGCTGGCCGAGCGCCGGCACGTCGCCCATCGCGGCTTCCACGTCGGTGAATGTGAAAGGCGGTAGCAGGGCGCGGATGGGGCCGCCCGGGCTGCCGACCTCGCGCCAGCGGTCACGGGCGGCGAACTGCTCGTGCTCCCAGACGTCTTTCGCGGTGTTCAGCCGGCCGTTGGCGATGCCGGCGGCGTCAAGAATTT
>JANXRT010000221.1 GCA_025356735.1 Acetobacteraceae bacterium
CACCCCTACACCGCGGCGCTGCTCGCCTCGCGGCCGTCGATGGATCCGGCCAACCGCATCGAGGAGCCGCCGATCACCGGCGATCCGCCGAGCCCGATCAACCCGCCGTCCGGTTGCCGGTTTCGTACCCGTTGTCCCCACGCCGAAACGGTCTGCGAGACGCGGATGCCGGAACTCGGCGACTGGTGGGATCGGGCCAGCCACGTCGTTGCCTGCCACATGCGGGACCCTTCCTCCGGCCACAGCGCGGCCGTCGCGGGGCACGGCTGATGGACGGGATGATGTCGCGCGGCGCCGGGCTGGCCGCGCCGCTGGTTTCGGTCGACGACCTGAATGTTCGTTTCGTCACCCGCGAGGCGACGGTGCACGCGGTCAACGGCGTCACCTTCAGCGTCCAGCCGGGCGAGGTGCTGTGCATCCTGGGCGAATCGGGGTCAGGAAAGAGTGTCACGCTGCGCGCCCTGATGCGGCTGCTGCCGCCAGGCCGGGCACGTGTTTCCGGCACCATGCGTGTTGCCGGGCAGGACGTGCTGGCGCTCAGGGGCCGGGCCTTGCGCGAGCTGCGGGGCGGTCTGGCCGCGATGATCTTCCAGGAGCCGATGACGGCGCTCGATCCTGTCTACACCGTCGGCGCGCAGATCATCGAGACGGTGCGGACCCATCTTGGCGGTTCGCATGCGGCGGCACGGGCGCGTGCGCTTGAGCTGTTCGAACTGGTCAAGATCCCGTCCCCCGAGCGTCGGCTCGACGCCTATCCGCACGAGCTGTCGGGCGGGTTGCGCCAACGCGCGATGATCGCGATGGCGCTGTCCTGCGGCCCGCGCCTTTTGCTTGCCGACGAGCCGACCACGGCGCTCGACGCCACGGTGCAGGTCCAGGTGTTGATTTTGCTGCGCCGTCTGCAGAAGGAACTCGGCATGACGACGATCTTCGTCACCCACGATCTGGGCGTCGCCAGCGAGATCGCCGACCGCATCGCCGTGATGTATGCGGGGCGGATCGTCGAGGAAGGTCCGGTGGCGCGGGTGCTGGCCAACCCGCAGCACCCCTACACGCAGGGCCTGCTCGCCTCCACGGTTCACGGCCAGTCGCGTGGCCGCGACATCGTGGCGATTCCCGGCAGCCCGCCCGATCTGCGCCGGCTGCCGCCCGGTTGCAGCTTCGGGCCACGCTGTCCGGTATCGATGGCTGCCTGCCGCGACGGCTTTCCGGCGGCGCGGGTGCCCGAACCCGGCCGCATGGCACGCTGCCTGCGGGTTACCGACATGGCGGACACTTTCTGACTCCTGGATTGCTCCGCGCTTCGTGACGGTTCGCCGGTGCAACGCCAAACGCCGTGGCGCGCTTGTCCAGGGGATCGTTGGATTCCCCTGCCAAAGCGGAGTTTCAGCCAGTGAACGGAATAGGTCTGGCGCGATTGCTGGGTTGGTTCAGCCTCGGGCTCGGCGCCCTGCAAATCGCGGCGCCTCGGCTGCTGAGCGATCGCCTGGGGCTGAACGGCACCGCAAGGCTGGTGCGCGGCTTTGGTTTTCGCGAGCTTGCCGCCGGCCTGATGGTGCTGAGCAAGCCGGATTCACCGTTGGGACCCAGTGCCCGCGTCGCCGGCGACGTGCTGGATCTTGCCGTCCTGGCGGCAGCGCTTTCGCCGCGCAACGAGCATCGCCGCACGGCGGGCGTCGTCACCGCACTTGTTCTCGGCGTGACCTTGCTCGACATGGTTTGCGCCTCGACGCTTGCCGTGGGCAATAATCGTGCGTTGCGCACGGCGCAGCGGACGCGCATCGCCCAAGCTTGATCAAACAAGCCCGATCGAACAAGCCTGATCGAGGCTTGCCGCTACTCGAAGTCGGTCGGCAGATCGGGGTCGCGGGCGTGGGCGAACATCCGCCGAAGCTGATCTGGCAGAACGCGGCCAAGCGAAAGCTCCTCCGGTAGCGAGGCTTCCGAAAACCAGCCGATTTCCGAGGTTTCAAGCCCGGTTGCCGCCGCGCCGCCGACAATGTCGCAGATGAAGAAGAACTTGCAGCAGGAGAACAGGCCCGACGGGTGGCCCTGGCGGGTGCGATCCCAGACGGCGGCGAGTTTTCGGGCAACCACGTCGAAGCCGCTCTCCTCGCGCATTTCCTTGACCACGTTCTCGGCCACCGTGAGGTTGATGTCGGCCCAGCCGCCCGGCAACGTCCAGCGCCCGCCATCGGCGACCTCGCGCACCAGAAGTATTTTCCCGTGCTCGTCGAAGGCGGCGCCGCGGACATCGACCTTGGGCGTGGCATAGCCGGTTTCGCCGGCGAACAGCGCCGCGATGTGCTCGGCTTGCGCATCGGTGCCGCCCGCCATCATCTCCGAGGTCAGCGCCCGCAGCCTCTCGTAGCGCTCGCGGTCGTAAGGGTCGCGCACGAAGGCGAGGCCGGTCTGCGCGATCGCCTGCAACTCGCGCGTCCATGCCAGCCAGTCCGGTTCCGCCATTTTCGTCCTGCCCGACGTTGAATTGGTGCCAGTGCAGCATGGGGCTCTGCCCCAAACCCCGCCGGGGTAGCGCCCCGGGGCGCATCCGAAAGTCGAGGGGTCCCAAGGGGCTACGGCCCTTTGGCGGGTCCAGGGCGGAGCCCGGCCTTATCTTCTTCTATCGGTCAGTGCCTACGGCGTTTCGTATAAGGCGATTGCGGTCCTCGATCCAGCCAGCACCGGCCGCGGTTGACAGAACCTCGCACCGGTCCTGCTATCCAGTCGAAAAGGGG
>JANXRT010000230.1 GCA_025356735.1 Acetobacteraceae bacterium
CCTGCTCAGGCGTCTCACCAAGGTCCATGTTCTCGACAATGATTTCGGGCGGCACGCGTGGATCATTGCGTAATCCGGCGCATTCCAGCCGGTCATTCCGACGCAAACCAGCCGGCGATTCCGATGCAAGCCGGCCACTGATTCCGACGCATTCCAGCCACCCCTGAGGGGTCCGGGCGGCGGCGCGGTTCGCGAGCAGTCATCCACCGACGGCACGGTGTCTCTCCATTGATCCCGGGGAGCGCCATGCCAGGCCAGAGACTGCCAATGCGTCAGGTTCGAGAAGTCCTCCGCCTTAAACACGTCGGCGGCCATAGCGGTCACCAGATCGCCGCCATGATCGGCGTCAGCCGCTACACGGTGGCCGAGTATCTGCGCCGGGCCGCGGTGGTCGGCATCACCTGGCCGGTGCCGGAGGGGCTCGACGATGCAGCGCTGGAGCGCAAGCTGTTCAGCCCGCCGTTCGCGTCCGAGCCCGGACGGCCGCAGCCGGAGTGGGCCCGCCTCCACGCCGAACTCCGCCGCCCTGGCGTCACCCTGCTTCTGCTGTGGGAGGAATATCGAGCCGGGCAACCGGATGGATATGGCTACAGCCGTTTCTGTGACCTGCACGCTGCGTGGCGCGGCCGGCTGTCGCCGACCATGCGCCAGACCCATCCGGCCGGCGAGCGGTTGTTCGTCGACTATGCCGGGCAGACGGTGGAGGTGATCGACAACGCCACGGGCGAGGTCAGGCGGGCGCAGATCTTCGTGGCCGTGCTCGGCGCGTCCAACCTCACCTACGCCGAGGCGCGTTGGACCCAGTCGCTACCGGATTGGATCGGCTGCCATGTCGGCGCATTTGCCAGTTTTGGCGGTGTCGCGCGGCAGATCGTCTGCGACAACCTCAAGGCCGGCGTCACCGCAGCCTGTCGCTACGAGCCCGGCATCAGCCGGACCTACCAGGACATGGCGACCCATTACGGCACGGCGATCCTGCCAGCCCGAGTACGCCGGCCGCGCGACAAGGCCAAAGTCGAGGTTGCCGTCCAGGTCGTGCAGCGTTGGGTGCTGGCCAGGCTCCGGCACCGACGGTTCCACTCCCTGGCGGAGCTGAACGGCGCCATCCGCGAGCTGATCACCGACCTGAACAACCGGCTCATGCGCCACCTCGCGACCAGTCGCCGCGCCCTGTTCGAGGCAATCGAGCGCCAAGCCCTGCTGCCAATGCCCGACACGCCGTATGCCTACGCGGAGTGGCGGCGCTGCCGGGCCGGGTTGGACTACCATGTCGAGGTGCATGGGCACTTCTACTCCGTGCCCTACCGGTTGATGCGCGAGGCGATCGAGGCCCGGGTCACCGATCAGACCATCGAGCTGTTCCACCACGGCGACCGCGTTGCCTGCCATGTCCGCAATCCCCGGCAGCACCGGCACACGACGATTGCGGACCACATGCCAAGCGCACACCGCCGCTACGCCGAGTGGACGCCGACCCGGCTGCTGCGCGAGGCCGAGGCGATCGGTCCCTCCACCCTCGCCCTGGTGGAACGCATCCTGGCCACCAAGCCGCATCCCGAGCAGGGCTTCCGCGCCTGCCTCGGCATCCTACGCCTGGTCCGCAGCTACGGACCCGAGCGGCTGGAAGCGGCCTGCCAGCGCGGCATGGACATCGGCGCCCGGACCTACGGCTCGGTGCAATCCATCCTGAAGAACGGCCTGGACCGGGCCTACCG
The DNA here is from genome assembly GCA_025356735.1 of Acetobacteraceae bacterium. Classification (GTDB taxonomy): domain Bacteria; phylum Pseudomonadota; class Alphaproteobacteria; order Acetobacterales; family Acetobacteraceae; genus PALSA-911. The sequence continues at coordinate 1,716 of JANXRT010000230.1, forward strand.
CCCTGATCTCGTGCCCGACGAACTGCCGGTCTCGCACGAGAACATTCGCGGCAGCGGCTACTATCATTAGGAGAGCATCCATGTTGACCCATCCCACCACGGACCGCCTGCGCGAACTCGGCCTTGCCGGTATGGCCCGCGCACTCGAGGAGCAACGGCGCCACGCCGATGCCGCCGATCTCGGCTTCGAAGACCGGCTGGCCATGCTGGTCGAGCGCGAGGCGCTGGAGCGCGACAGCAAGCGGCTGGCCACACGGCTGCGGTTCGCCGGATTGCGCCAGCAGGCCACGCCGGAAGACGTCGACCATCGCGCCGCCCGCGGCCTCGATCGCCCGCTGTTCCAGAAGCTGACGGGTGGCGAGTGGATCGAGCGCCACCAGGATCTGCTGGTCACCGGGCCAACCGGCACGGGCAAGACCTGGTTGTCCTGCGCTCTGGGCCACAGGGCCTGCCGCGACAACAGGTCTGTGCTGTATCAGCGTGTGCCTCGGCTGCTCGAGGCCCTTGGCCTGGCGCGCGGCGATGGACGCTATGGCCGCATGCTGAAGACCCTGGCCCGGGTGCAGCTGCTCATCCTGGACGATTGGGCGATCACGCCGCTGACGGCCGAACAGCGGCGCGACCTGATGGAGATCGTCGACGACCGGCACGACAGAGCGTCCACCATCGTCACCAGCCAGGTGCCGATCGAGCGCTGGCACGAGCACATCGGCAACCCCACCATCGCCGACGCCGTGCTCGACCGTCTAGTCCACGGCGCACACCGGCTGGAACTGAAAGGAGAGAGCATGCGAAAACTGAAAGCCGCCAAAGCCAGGCTTGACGAAGCGGCCAGCCAGTAGGCCAACTTCATCCGCTCGCGACACGTGCCGCTACCCGGCTGGGATCATCGGAATACCCGGCTGGCTTCGCTCGGAACAGGTGGCTGGTTTCGATCGGAATCGATGGCTGCAATCGTCGGAACACGCAGCCTGGCGGCACGTGATCGATGGTTGGCAAGCCCAGGGTCAGCACGCGGACCTCGTCCAGGCGACCCAAGGCGCGGGACAGCTCGGCACCGCTACGTAGGTATGGCCCGTCCCGCAGGCGGTCGAGCGAACTGGGGCGGCCGCCCTCTCCTGCGATCAGCAGGGCATCGAGCTTCTTGCGCTGTCGGTGCGTCACATCGCGGGCGAGAGTGCGCCAGAGACGACGGGCGGCCCGGGCGCGAATGCGGGCGACCAGGCGCTCAAGAGCGGACGCGCCCGGGAGCAGCACCTTCTCCGTCACCAGCCAGACAGTCGCGCGATCGAACAGCACGCTTGGCCGGTCCGTGCCGGTCCAGCACAACGCGTAAAGCCAACGCGCCAGGCGAAAGCGGACGGCAGGATCGGTGAAGTCACGGTAGCCGTGACGCTCCTTGATCTCCGCCGAATGCAGCCATCGACCCCGGGCCGTGGCGTATTGGGTAAGGCAACCCGCATCGGCGATGCCAAGCTGCTGGGCCAAATGGCCCGCGACCCCGCCAGGGACAGCGGCAGGCTCGTCCAGGAACGCGCCGAGGAAACGAACGGTGCTGAGCTGTACGGCGAACCCGAGCCGCATGTGATCCCAGCGCTTGGTGCCGGCCAACTCGCGATCAGCATCGTCGAGGTGGAAGTGCCGTGCGAGCTGCTCCGCGTTCGGTTCGCCGGCATACCGGCCATAGCGCCGTTCCTGTTCGGCGGTCAGGAACGAGACCGGCACCCGTTCAGCCGAGAAGCGTGAGGGTGCTACTCATGGCACGCGGCCGGCGACCATCGCGGCCCCGAGGGCGCGATAGACGCTGGTTCGGCCAATGCCGAGCCGGCGCGCAATGGCGGCAGGCCCTAGTTTCTCCTCATACCGCAGCCGTCTGACCTCGGCGGCGTCAACGCTGGGCTTGCGGCCCTTATAGACCCCGCGTGTTTTGGCCAGCGCGATACCTTCGAGCTGGCGCTCGCGCCGCAGGTTGGTCTCGAACTCCGCAAACACGCCCAGCATGTCGAGGAATGCCTTGCCAGCCGCTGTTCCGGTGTCCACGGGCTGCTCGGTTGCCCGCAGCGCCACCCCGCGACCCTTCAACTCGTGCACAATGTCCTGCAGGTCCTTCATCGAGCGGGCAAGGCGATCGATGCGGGTCACAACCAGGGTGTCGCCTGGCTGCACGAAGTCGAGCAGCACCTGCAGCTCGGTTCGCCCGTCGCGACGGGAACCGCTGGCCTTCTCGGCGCGAACGACACTGCAGCCGGCCGCCTTGAGGGCCGCACGCTGGATCGTGAGATCCTGGTCGAGAGTGCTGACGCGTGCGTAGCCGTAAGAGGCCATTTTGTTCCGAAAGGGTCTAGACCCCGGAACGCTACCGTTCCAGCATGCCTGTAGCAACCCTAATGGCACGCAGGAAGTGTCCCATGCGGGGATACCACAAGGGTCTACCCTAACGGAGCTAGAACCGCTTGTGGTGATGAGCGGACATTGGCTCTATTCGAAATGAGCGACCAACTCGATGTTTGAGCAGCCCTCGCAACTGATCGAAGTCGGGCCAGCTCATGAAACAGGATTTTGCAACGGGTCTCCGGAAAGCGCCACTGGTTGCCGGAGTGCTGCTCAGCTAAGTGGCAGCACTCCCCGCAGTTATTCATCTGCGGGAAGGAATTCGCCGGCCGAGAGTCACGAAGGGATGTATATACCGCACAGCTTGTTGCCGTCAGGATCGCGAACATATGTCAAGTGTATCGTCCCCATCGCTGACTCACGTGGTCCCGGTCCGTCTTCGATCGAAGTTCCGCCGTTGGCGACTGCTACGTCATGGAACCGGCGAACCTGTTCAGGTGAGTTACATGAAAAAGCGACGGTACTGCCGTTAGCGACTGTCGCGGGCATATTATTGATTGGTTCTGTCACTATAAAATTTGTTCCGCCGGCATTGCGGTAAAAAAGTCGGGTGTGACCGCTGCCTGCCATATTGATCGTCGCCTCGCCTGCGCCCAGCATACCGAGCAGCGCATTGTAGAACTGCTTGGATCGCTCGATGTCGTTGGATCCTACCATCGTATGGAACAGCAAATTTTCTCTCCTCGAATTGACTAAGACTGATTGCAAACACGCCGTCATGATACCGTCGTTTTCTATGCTGTCACAGAGGACGCGGTATACGAGCGTTCGGCGATGGAAAAGCCGCTCAAGGCTGCTCCCGGGATACGACCCTCAAGAGATGTTTCCCGCTGAACCAGCCCTTTTGAGAAAAGCTAGAACTCTCGCCGCCACGGTGGAGAGAGACTGCTG
>JANXRT010000308.1 GCA_025356735.1 Acetobacteraceae bacterium
GCATGCCGCCGGCGGCGCCGCTGCGGCTGGGCGGCGAGGCGCCGATCATGGCGCGGTTGTTGGGCGTCTGGAACAGGCCGAAGCCGAAGCCGCACAGCACCAGGCGCCAGGCGATGTTGGCGCCGGTCGGATGCGCCGGCAGCAAGGCAAGCAGGAACAGCCCGGCGGCCATCGACAGCAGCCCGATGCTGCCGAGCAGCCCGGCCGAGAACCTGTCCACCAGCCGCCCGGCGATCGGCGCCACGATCGCGACCGTCAGCGGCCACGGCGTCATCAGCAGCCCGGTCTCGACCTGGCTGCGACCCAGCCCGTTCTGCAGGTAGAACGGCAGCGACACGTAGGCCAGCGTCTGGGCCGCGAACGAGCAGATCGAGGTCGCGATCGACAGCCCGAACACGGGGATGCGCAGCAGGTCAACCGGAAGCAGCGGGTTGCTGCGCGAGAGCTGGCGCCTGATCAGGAAGTAGCCGGCAATGCCCGCGAACAGCAATTCAGAAATCACCAGCACCTTGTTCTCGCCCTGGCCGAGCCCGTCGACACCGACGATCATGACGCCGAAGGTGACGGCGCTGAGCCCCGCGCTGACCGCATCGAACTTATGTCCGGCACGTCCGGTATCCGGCAAATTCCGCAATCCCAGCAGGAACGCCAGCACCCCGATCGGCACGTTGACATAAAACAAAAAGGGCCAGGGCGCGACCGACAGGATGCCCGAGGCGACCGTCGGCCCGATCGCCGAGGACACCGCGACCAGCATCGCGTTGACCCCCATCGCGGTGCCGAGCATGCGGCGCGGATAGATGAACCGGATCAGCGCCGTGTTGACGCTCATGATGCCCGACGCGCCAAGCCCCTGCGCCACCCGCGCCAGCGCCAGCATGGTCAGCGAGTCCGATCGCGCGCAGGCCAGCGACGCCAGGGTGAAGACCACCAGCCCCATCTGATAGACGCGCCGGTAGCCGAGTATGTCGCCCAGTGCCGCCAGCGGCAGCAGCGTAACCGTGACCGCGAGCTGGTAGGCGTTGACCACCCAGATCGACGAGGCTGGGCTGACCGAAAGCTCGCGCGCGATGGTCGGCAGCGCGACGTTGGCGATGGCGCCGTCCAGCACCGCCATTACCAAGCCGAAGGCGATGGTCAGTATCGCCCAGTAGCGCTGGGGCACGGCAAGCCCATCGGTATCGTCACGCATCGGCCGGGCCTGCCGGCTGGTCGCGAGCTAGGCGACGGTCTTGAGGAAACCCGCCAGCTTGGCGACCGCCGTCACCTTGTCGGTGCTGTCGAGCGCGCCAAGCTCGGCTGCCAGCCGGTCCATCGCAGCCTCGTAGATCTGGCGCTCGGAAAAGCTCTGGTCCGGCTGGCCGGCGTTGCGGTGCAGGTCGCGCACCACCTCGGCAATCGACAGCGGGTCGCCCGAATTGATCTTGGCCTCGTATTCCTGCGCCCGGCGCGACCACATGGTGCGCTTGATCCGCGCCCGACCCTTCAGCACCGCCAGTGCCTCGTCGAACATCTTGCGGCTGGCGAGCTTTCGAAGTCCGGCGCTGCGCGCCTTGGAGACCGGCACCCGCAACGTCATGCGGTTCTCTTCAAAGGTAATGTGGATCAGTTCGAGGCTGTGACCGGCGATCTCCTCGACGGCGATCTTTTCGACCTTGCCGACGCCATGGGTCGGATAGACGACATGGTCGCCGGCGACGAAGTTCTCCGCCTTGGACGGGATGCGAGGCGGGTTGCGGTCGTTGACGTTGATCCGACGCTCGGGTTCCGGCGCGCGTTCGGGAGTTGGCGGCGCGGCCGGCTCGCTTTCCGCCGGCTCGCTTTCCATCGTCGCGATGGTTGCCATGGCGACGATGGGATCGGGGGCCATGGGCGCCACTTCCTGATGCGGCGCCGCGAAGCCGACGGGCGCGGCCACCACGACGGGCTCGGCAGCGGCCGGAATGTCGGCGTCAGCGGATAGGGATAGGGATAGGGTATGCGGCAAAATTTTCTCCAGCTTCGATTTCAAGGGCGGCGAGGCCGCCGCAACAGGCTCAGGCAAGGCAATATCGACTTCAGCCTTCAGGGTCTTCGCTGCTTTCGAACCGGAACGGCCAGCAGCGGCGGGCACGCTCATCTCGGCCTCGGGCGATAACGGTTTCGGCCCGGATGGCGTGGCCGAAGCTGGCCGGACGGACTTTCTAGAGCCGGATCGCGGCACGTTCGGCATCGCCGCTGCCATCTGCGGTTGAGCGCGGCCCGGTTTCGCCAGGCTCGCGCCATCCTGCCCCGCATCCGTAGCCTTGCTGTCCGCCGCCGGCCTGGTCACGGAGTTTCTCATGGCGTTTGCTCCATCAACTGCAAGCGAGAGCGCATTCGGCCTAATCCCCGGACCCGGAGCACGGCTACATCAAACCGCGAAAACGTTTGGAAAGGATATGCGGCTTTAGGGTTCGGAAGGACGGCGGCCCCATCCTGCCGAGATTGTATAACAAGAAAAAGACGGAAAATCCAGCTTCGTCGATTCAAACCTGGCTGGATCGGGTCCGCTGTCTCAAGCCTGGCCCGGTTCGGCAGAGAACAGCTTCGCCTTGTCGGGCTTGCCCTGCCACTCCTCGGCATCGGCCGGCGGCTCGCCTTTGCGCGTTATGTTCGGCCACAGCCCGGCGTACAGCCGGTTCTGCTCGACCCAGGCGCCGGCGCGGTCGTCGCTGTCGGGCAGGATCGCTTCGGCCGGGCACTCGGGCTCGCAAACGCCGCAATCGATGCACTCGTCCGGATGGATCACCAGCATGTTCTCGCCGACATAGAAGCAATCAACCGGACACACCTCCACGCAATCCATGTATTTGCAACGGATGCAGTTTTCGGTGACCACATAAGTCATGGGAGCCTCGAATTGCTGAAACCTAGGCGGACGCCGGCAACAAACCCAGGTTGGATCGTGCAATCGGATCCTGAGCCGCGTCCTGATCAGAGGGGCGGATATGCAGCCGTTCGTGCTGCAGCGCAAGATGCGGCGGCGGCTTCGTCATCGATCTCCTCGTAAAGCATGCGTGCTTTCGGCGCCGGACCTCGACGCACCGCCAAGGCGCGCACACGTATCACCCGGATGCCTTGCGGCAGCGGCAAGGTGAGGACATCGCCGATCCGCAGACGGGCATGCGGCTTGTCGGTCGGCTGTCGATTAAGCCGCACCAGCCCGCCGCCGACCAGCCGCGCGCAGTCGCTGCGCATCTTCATGAACCGCGCCGACCACAGCCACTTGTCGAGCCGCTGCCAGTCCCGGTCCTCGGCGCAAGCGAGGCTCATCCGGCCATTCCTGTTATTGAGTTGCCGCTCACCTGCGGAACGCCGCCAGCGCGGCGAAGGGTCCGGCCGTGCCGCGCGCCACTGTGGGCGCCGGCACGGCCCGTTTGCGCCGCGCCGGCAGGA
>JANXRT010000313.1 GCA_025356735.1 Acetobacteraceae bacterium
GCGTTGGTTCCGGTCAACGAGGCGCCGAGCGTGGCGCTGCCTGACAAGGTGCCGGCGATCACGGCGCCGGTTTCTGTGATGGCACCAAACGAAGTCAGCGCCACGTTGCCGGCGCCGCCGTCGCTGACCGTGCCGGGGAGAGCGATGCCGGCGCCGCTCAGATGGATGTTGGTGGCGGTGAGCGACCCCGACACGGTGAGCAAGCCGGCCGTGGTGATCGCCGCGCTGGCGCCGCCGTTCACCGTGCCGGCGACATCGAGCGGCGCCGCGTCGAGCAGCGTCAGTCCGGACGCGGAAAAGTCGCCGAGCCGCGCGATGGTGTTGGTTCCGGTCAACGACGCGGCGCCGGTGGCGTGGCCCGACAGCGTGCCGGCGACCAGGTTGCCGGTCTCGCTGATCGCGCCGGCACTGGCAACCAGACGCACCGTGCCGGCGCCGCCGTCCGACACCGTGCCCGAGATCGCGAGGCTGTCGGCCGACAGCGACACCGACGCCGCGCGCACCAGCCCGGTGACCGACAACAGCCCGCTGTCGACCAGAGCAAAGCTGCCGGCGGTGACGTCGCCGAGCGCGGCGATGGTGTTGGTCGGGTTGTCGAGCGTCACCGTGGCGGCACGCCCGCTCAGCACGGCGACGTGCAGCAGCGCGCCGCCGGCGCTGGCGATGGCGCCGGTGGCGTCGAGTTCGAGCGCATGGCCGGTTGCGTCGAAGTCGCCGATGACGGCGATCGAGCCGGCGCGCGTCGTGCTCACGCCGCCGGGCGGGGTCAGTGCGCCGAGCCGGTTGCTGGCCGCGGTGATGCCGGCGAGCGAGGCCAGCGACGAACCCACCCCGCCCAACGTCATCGCAGCCCCCGCCGTCACCGGCGCCAGCTCGAACGTCGCCGCGGTGATCGAGGCACCGGCGTTCAGCGTTAGCGCGTCGGTCGCAAACGAGGCCAACCCGCCCGGCGCCTGCACCCGGCCCGCCGCCGCCAGGGTGATGCCGGCACCCGCCGCCGTGCTCAGCCGCACGTCGCCGGCCGGCGCCGAGACCGCGCCGCCGACGATCAACGACTGCGCGTCCTGCAGGGTGAGGCCAAGGTTGGCGGCGAACGGGCCGAGGGTCGAGATGTGGTTAAAGCCGGTCAGCCGAGCCGTGCCGCCGGTGCTGCCCGACAGGGTGCCGGCGGTGAGCGCGCCCAGGCTGGCGTCGATCGAACCGGCGCCGGCGTTCAATGCCACGCTGCCGGCGCCGCCATCGCTGACGCTGCCGCTGAGGATGAGGCCGGTGCCGCTCAGGCTGACGCTGGACGCGGCGAGCGAGCCCGACACGGTGAGCAGGCCGGCCGTGGCGATCGTCGCACCGGCGCCGGCGTTGACCGTGCCGGTGACATCGAGCGGCTGCGCCTCGGCCAGGGTGAAGCCGGCGGCGGTGAAGTTGCCGAGGCGGGCGATGTGGTTGGTTCCGGTGAAGCTTGCCGTGCCGCCGGCGCTGCCCGACAGGGTGCCGGCGATGAGCGAGCCCGGCGCGCTGATCGCGCCGGCGCCGGCCGCCAGGCTGACCGTGCCGGCGCCGCCATCGCTGACGCTGCCGGCGATGGTGAGACCAAGTCCCGTCAGGCTGACGCTCGACGCGGTGAGCGACCCCGAGACGGTGAGCGGGCCAGCGCTGACGATCGTCGCGCTGGCGCCGCCGTTCACCGTGCCGGCGACATCGAGCGGCGCCGCGTCGAGCAGCGTCAGTCCGGCGGCGGTGACGTCGCCGAGCCGCGCGATGGTGTTGGCGCCGGTCAGCGAAGCCGCACCCGTGGCGCTGGCCGACAGCGTGCCGGCGACCAGGCTGCCGGCGACCAGGCTGCCAGCCTCGATGATCGTGCCGGCACTGGCCACCAGCCGCACCGTGCCGGCGCCGCCGTCCGACACCGTGCCCGAGATCGCCAGGCCGGTGCCGCTCAAAGTGACACTGGACGCAACCAGCGAACCCGACACGCTGAGCAGGCCCGTCGTGGCGATCGCCGTACCGGCGCCGCCAGTAACCGTGCCGGTGACGCTCAGCGCTCCGCTGTTGCTGAGGGCAAAGCTGCCAGCGGTGAAGTCGCCGAGTCGAAGGATCGAATTCGAACCGGACAGTGACGTGGCGCTGCTGGAGCTGCCCGTCAGGGTTCCGGCGGTCAGGCTGCCGCCAGCTTCAGAAATCGATCCCATATTGGCCCGCAGGTTGACGCTGCCGGCGCCCCCGTCGGATACCGCGCCGGAAATCATGATGCTGTCCGCGTTCAGCGCCACCGCCGTGGCGGCAACGGATCCGATGACGGACAACGTGCCGGCGTCGATGATCCTGGCATTCGTGCCGCCGATCAAGACACCGGAGACGGTGAGCGCGACATCGTCGCGCAGCAGAAAGCTGCCGGCGGTGAAGTTGCCGAGAGCCGTGATCGTGTTGCCGGTGTTGTTCAACATGACCGCGCCCGCGCTGCCGGTCAGCCTGGCGACGTTGAGCAATGTTCCGGCGGCGACGCTGTCGATCACTCCGATTGCGTCCAGCTCCACCGCCTGGTGGCGGGCGTCGAACGGACCGGCCACGCGGATCGAACCAGCCCTGGGCGACGTGGCGCCCGGCGGTGTGACGGCGCCGATACGTGCGATCGACGTGGTGATGCCGGTCAAGGAGGCGAGCGAGGCGCCGGCGCCGCCGAGTTGCATCGGCGTTCCGAATGACGCCGGCGCCAGCTCGAAGACGTTGGCCGTGATCGTGGCGCCGGGAGCCAGTATCAGCTGGTCGGCCTGAAACGATGCGAACCGGCCCGGCGCCTGAACGCTGCCGACGGCCGCGATGGTGATGGCGGTGCCAGGCCCGGCGCCCACGAACACGTCGCCCGCAACCGTCGAGACCGCGCCCGCGATTTGCAGCGCCGGCGAATTGACAGGGTAAATCCACCCCCGGCCGCGAAACTGCCGAGGTTGGCCACGGTGTTGGTGCCGCCAAGGCTGACGTCGAGCGTGGCGCTGCCCGACAGGGTGCCGGCGACGAGGTGGCCGGGCTCGGCGATGGCCGCAGTCGAAGTCAATGCCACAGTTCCGCTGCCGCCATCGCTGACCAGGCCGGGGATGCTGATGCCAACCCCTGTCAGATCAACGCTGGAAGCCGTGACCGAGCCTACGATGGTCAGCAATCCGGCTGCACCGAGCGTTGCGCCGGCGCCGCCTGCGACCGTGCCGGTGACGTTGAGCGGTGTGGCATCCAGCAGCGTCAGGCCTGCGGCCTTGAAGTCGCCGAGCGCGCTTATCTGGTTGCTGCCGCTGAATGAAGCCGCGCCGGTGGCGCTGCCGGTCAACGTGCCGGCCAGCAAGCTGCCGCTCTCGGTGATCGTGCCGGCGCCGGCAATCAGGCTGACCGCGCCTGCAGGACTGAGGATGCCGCCGGTGATCGCGATGCTGTCGGCGGCGAGTGCCACGGTATCGGCGGTGACAGAACCGGCGATCGACAGCGGGCCGGCCACGGTGAGGCTGGCAAGCGCACCGCCGCTCAGCGCACCGCTGACACTCAGCTTCGCGCCGTCGCGAAGCGTGAAGCTGGTCGCGATGAAGTCGCCCAGCGTCGCGATGCCGTTGGCCGCATTGTCGAGCGTGACCACGGTGCCGTTGCCGGTCAGCGTCGTGACGTTCAGCAACGCGCCCGCGGTTGCGTTGATCGTGCCGATGGCGTCGAGTTCCAGTGCCTGGTGCTTGAGGTCGAAGGCAGCAGTGGTGGCGATCGAGCCGGCACGAAGCGAACCTGATCCTGGCGGCGTGACCGCGCCGATCCGGATGGTCGGCGCGGTGATGCCGGTCAGCGAGGCAAGCGAATTTCCCGTGCTGCCTAGCGTGACTGGGCTGCCCAGGGTCGAAGGCGCGATTTCGAAAATACTGGCGTTGACGGTGCCGCCGGGAAGCAGCGTCAGCGTGTCGGTCTGGAACGAAGCGCGGTGGCTTGGCGCCGCGACACCGCCTGTCGCCGCGATCGAGGTGCCGGTACCGGCACCGGTGGCGATGAAGACGTCGCCGACGGTGGTGGAGACCTTGCCGGAGACGTTGAGCGCCGTCGTGTTGATCAGCGTGAAGCCGGTCTTTGTGCGAAAGAGGCCGAGGTCGGTAACCGTGTTGAGGCCGGTGAAAAGCGCACCGCCGCCAGCCGTCACGCCATTTGTCAGCAAGCCGGCGACGACGGCGCCCAGGCTCGCATCGACGCTGCCGACGCCCGTGTCAAGTTGGACCGTCCCGGACGACGTTATCAACGCGCCGGCGGCAAGGGTGATGCCGTTCGGATTGACCAGGGTGACACCGGAACCCGATACCGTGCCGGAAATACCGAGCACCGGGACGGTATCGTTCAACGATATCACGCCCGTGGCGGCGAACGGACCCAGTGTTGTCACGACGTTGGTGCCGGTGAAGGTCGCCGCGCCGCCGGTGGCCACACTGTCG
>JANXRT010000335.1 GCA_025356735.1 Acetobacteraceae bacterium
CCGGATTGCCGAATACGGCGTCGGCGCTACCTTCCTCCACGATCCTGCCTTCCCGCAAGACGATAACGCGATGGGCCAGGGCGCGGACCACCTTCAGGTCGTGGCTGATGAACAGGTAGCCGAGGCCGAAGCGGTTCTGCAGGTTGCGCAGAAGCTCGATGATTTGCGCCTGAACGGACATGTCGAGGGCGCTGGTGGGTTCGTCCAGCACGACGAATTTCGGCGCCAGCACCATGGCGCGGGCGATGGCGACGCGCTGGCGCTGGCCGCCGCTGAACTCGTGCGGGTAGCGCTCGGCGGCATCCCACGGCAGGCCGACATCGGCGAGCGCGGTGGCGACGCGGATTTTTCGGGCGGCTTGGTCGAGGCCGGGTTCGTGCACGGAAAGACCTTCGGCGACGATCTCGCCGATGCTGAGCCGGGGCGACAGGCTGCCGTAGGGGTCCTGGAACACGATCTGCATCTTTCCGCGCATCCGCCGCAATGCCTGGCGGTCAAACTTCGCAAGGTCGTTGCCGAGAAAGACGATGCGGCCGGTGGCGGAGGCCAGGCGCAGGCAGGCGAGGCCGATGGTGCTTTTGCCGGAGCCGCTTTCGCCGACAAGTCCCAGCGTTTCGCCGGCTTTGAGGGTGAACGAGACATCGTCCACCGCGCGCACGGCGCCGACCTGCCGGCGCAGCAGGCCGCGGCGGATGGGGAAGCTCACGCTGAGCTTTTCAGCGCGGATCAGTTCGCTGGCCTGGACCGGCAGCGTGGCCGGTGCGCCCTTCGGCACCGCGTCCAGCAGCATTCGCGTGTAAGTGTGGGCGGGTCTGGCGAACACGCCAGCGACGGTGCCGGCTTCGACCACACGGCCGTCCTTCATCACGCAGAGCCGGTCGGCGTAGCGGCGGACGATGCGGAGGTCATGGGTGATGAGCAGCAGCGCCAGGCCCTTCTGCGCCTTCAGATCGGCCAGTTCCGACAGGATCTGGCCCTGAATGGTGACGTCCAACGCGGTGGTCGGCTCGTCGGCGATCAGCAAGACGGGATCGTTGGCGAGCGCGATGGCGATCATCACGCGCTGACGCTGGCCGCCGGAAAGCTGGTGGGGGAAGGCGTCCAGCCTATGCTCGGCATCGGCGAAGCCGGCGCGGGTCAGGCCGGCAACAACGGTTTTTCGGTTCGCGGCGCCGGGGCGATGCAGGGTGATCGCCTCGGCGACCTGGCGGCCGATGCGGTGCAGCGGGTTGAGCGAGGTCATCGGCTCCTGGAAGATCATCCCGGCGATGCCGCCACGGGCGCGCCGCAGCGTGGCCGCTGGTGCGCCGATCATGTTCTCGCCGTCCAGCGTGATGGTGCCGGTGGGATTGGTGCCACCGGGCGGCAGCAGTTGCAGCAGCGACAAGGCGGTCAGCGATTTGCCCGAGCCGCTCTCGCCGACAAGGGCGAGGGTCTCGCCACGGTCGAGCGTGAATGACACGCCGTCGATGACGCGGTTGGCGCCGAACGCCACCGAGAGGTTGTCGACGCGGACCAAACTCATCCGGGCAGCCGCCTGGGGTCGAACGCGTCGCGCACCGCCTCGCCGATGAAGATCAGCAGGCTGAGCACGGCGCCCAAGACGAAGAACGCGGTGAAGCCGAGCCAGGGCGCCTGGAGGTTGTTTTTCCCTTGCGCCACCAGCTCGCCGAGCGAGGGCGAGCCGGGCGGCAGGCCGAAGCCGAGGAAGTCGAGGCTGGCCAGTAGCGTCACCGATCCGGACAGTGTGAACGGCAGGAAGGTCAAGGTCGCGACCATCGCGTTGGGCAGCACGTGGCGCCACATCACCAGCGTGTCGGACACGCCGAGCGCCTTCGCCGCGCGCACGTAGTCGAGGTTGCGACCGCGCAGGAACTCGGCGCGGACCACGCCGGTCAGCGCCATCCAGCTGAACAGCAGCAGGAACAGAAGGAGTATCCAGAAGCCGGGCGCCAGGATGCTGCCGAGGATGATGAGCAGGTAGAGCTGCGGCATGCCGGACCAGATCTCGATGAAGCGCTGGAAGAACAGGTCGAGCCAGCCGCCGTAGTAACCCTGCACTGCACCGGCGGCGACACCGACCGCCGAGGAAATCGCGGTCAGGGTGAAGCCGAACAGCACCGACAGCCGGAAGCCGTAGATCACCCGTGCCATCACGTCGCGCGCCTGGTCGTCGGTGCCGAGCCAGTTGCGGAACGATGGCGGCGAGGGGGCCGGCGAGGCCAGGTTCTTGACCACGCTGTTGTAGGCGAACGGGATCGGCGGCCAGATCATCCAGCCTCTGGCGTCGATCGTGCGGGCGAGTTCAGGATCGGTGTAGTCGGCCTCGATCGGCAGGAAGTCCGGCCCGAACGCATCCTCGCTGTAGTCGGCGAACACCGGGATAAACCAGTTGCCGTCGTAACGGATCAGCAGCGGGCGGTCGTTGGCGATGAACTCGGCGAACAGCGACAGCACGAACAGGATGCCGAAGATCCACAGCGAGAAAAGGCCGCGCCGATTGCGCCGGAACACGGCAATCCGGCGGCTGGTGATCGGGTTCAACCGCGCGACTCGAAGTCGATCCGCGGGTCGACCAGCGTGTACATCATGTCGCCGACGATCTGCATCACCAGCCCGAGCAGGGTGAAGATATACAGCGTGCCGAACATCACCGGATAGTCGCGCCGCAGCGCGGATTCAAAGCCCAGCAGCCCGAGCCCGTCGAGCGAGAAGACAATCTCGACCAACAGCGCCGAGGAGAACAGCAGGCTGATGAAGGCGGCGGGAAAGCCCGCTACCACCAGCAGCATGGCATTCCGGAACACGTGGCCGTACAGCACGCGGTTTTCCGGCGCGCCCTTGGCCCGGGCGGTGGTGACGTACTGCTTTCGGATTTCCTCCAGAAAGGAGTTCTTGGTCAGCATCGTCAGGCTGGCGAAACCGCCGACCACCAGCGCGATCGTCGGCAGCACCATGTGGTACAGGTAGTCGCCGGCGCGCGCGGGGAAACTCCAGCTCTCCGATCCGGCGCTGGTCAGGCCGCGCAGCGGGAACCACTGCACGAACGAGCCGCCCGCGAATAGCATCACCAGCAGGATGGCGAACAGAAACCCCGGAATTGCATAGCCGACCAGGATGATACCGGAAGACACCAGGTCGAACCGGCTTCCGTCGCGCACCGCCTTGGCGATGCCGAGGGGGATCGACACGAGGTAAACCAGCAAGGTCGACCACAGGCCGAGCGAGATCGAAACCGGCATCTTCTCGCCGATCAGCCGGATCACCGTCTGGTCGCGAAAGAAGCTGCGCCCGAAATCGAAAGTCGCGTAGTGGCGCAGCATGTCGAAGAACCGGGTCAGCGGCGGCTTGTCGAAGCCGAACATCTTGTTGATGTCGGCCAGAAGCGCCGGGTCCAGCCCGCGCGCACCGCGATAGCCGCCGGCCTGCGTCGGGGTCGAAGCCTCCTGGCTTTGCCCGGTCAGCCGGGAGGAGGTGTCGCCCTTGCCGCGCAACTCGGCGATCATCTGCTCGACCGGGCCGCCCGGCGCGAACTGCACCACGGCGAAGTTGATCGCGATGATGCCGATCAGGGTCGGTATCACCAGCAACAGCCGGCGCAGCAGGTAGGCGCCCATCTAGGAAGCCAGGTTGGGGCTCTGCCCCAAACCCCGGCAAGGGACTAGTCCCTTGAATCCCATTGAATGGAGTTTCTCGAAGAGGGG
>JANXRT010000342.1 GCA_025356735.1 Acetobacteraceae bacterium
TCCAGCAAATGCTGGCCGGACAGCCCAACCTGACGATACAGGCGGGGACTGTCGAGGATGTCGAAATCGGCGCAGATGGACGGCTCGCCGCATTGGTCTGTGGCGATGGCACGGTTGTTCGCTGCGCGGCCGCCGTGTTGACGACGGGCACCTTCCTGCGCGGCATCACCCATATCGGAAATGTGCAGACGCCGGCGGGCCGCGCGGGGGAGGCACCTTCAATCGGGTTGGCGCACACCCTGGCAAGGTTCGGCCTGCCGCTCGGTCGCCTAAAGACCGGAACCCCGCCGCGTCTGGACCGGCGGTCGATCGATTGGGAGATCCTGGCACAGGATCATGGCGACACGACGCCGGAGTTCTTCAGCACGTTGACGACGGGCGTCGCCAACCGGCAGATCGAATGCCGCATCACCGCGACCACGCCGGCGACCCACGCAATCATTCGAGCCAACCTGCACGGCTCGGCGATCCATGTCGGGGCAATCACCGGCGTCGGCCCGCGCTATTGCCCGTCGATCGAGGACAAGGTGTCCCGATTCGCCGACCGGGCGAGCCATCAGATCTTCCTGGAGCCGGAGGGCCTGGATGATTTCACGGTGTACCCGAACGGCATCTCCACGAGCTTGCCGATTGAGGTGCAGAAGGCGTTCCTCGCCACCATCCCGGGGCTTGAGCGTGCCGAGATCATCCGGCCCGGGTACGCGGTCGAGTATGATTTCGTCGATCCGCGATCGCTGTCGCGTTCGTTGGAGGTGCGGGCTATCCCGGGATTGTTCCTGGCCGGCCAGATCAACGGCACCACCGGCTACGAGGAGGCCGCGGCCCAGGGCCTTGTCGCCGGACTCAACGCGGCGCGGCAGGCGGGTGGGTCCGATCCGATCTCGTTGGATCGGTCTGAGGGCTATATCGGGGTTCTGACCGACGATCTGGTCACCCAGGGGATCAGCGAGCCGTACCGGATGTTCACGTCGCGGGCGGAGTTCCGGCTGACGTTGCGGGCCGACAACGCCGATCTTCGGTTGACCGGCAAGGGTCTTGCCTGGGGTTGCATCGGGTCGGAGCGGGCAGCAAGTTTCGAGTCCTACCACCAGGATGTACTGCGGGCGGGCGAGCGCGCGGCCGCGGAGGGCGCCTTCCCGCCGCAGCTGGAGCGCCAGGGCATCCGGGTTCGTGCGGACGGCAAGTGGCGTTCGATCTTCAGTCTTTTGGGAAACGGCAACGTCGCGGCGGGGGCGGTGGTGGAAGCGTTTCCCTGGCTAAGGCAGATACCCGTACGGGTGTTTTCCCATCTTCAGACCGAGGCGCAGTACGCCGGCTACCTGGTTCGCCAGGACGGGGAGCTGCGTCAGTTCCGCCGCGAGGAGGGCGTTTCCCTCCACGCTGTCGATTACGGGCGCATCGGCGGCCTTTCGGCTGAGCTGCATGGCAAACTGGCCTCCATCCAGCCCGACTCGCTGGGATCGGCGGCGCGCATTCAGGGGATGACCCCTGCCGCGCTCGGTGCCATTTCCGCTTACGTCCGACGGCAATCCACCAGGCATTTCACGTGAAACATCGTTGTTCTGTATCTGAATGACACAGCGTGTGGCGGCTGCGGCTCTCGTGAATGTTTCACGTGAAACACGGGATCGCCTGGACGGCTTCGTCGATTGCCTGTTGCGCTGGAACTCCACCATTAACCTTGTTTCCAGAAAAGACGAAGCGACCATCTGGCAGCGCCACGTCGAGGACTCCCTGCAGCTTGCCGCGCTGATCGAGACTCCCGTCACACGCGCCATAGACCTCGGTTCCGGCGGCGGCTTTCCCGGGCTGGTGCTGTGTATCGCCACCAACACTCCCTTCGACCTCGTCGAGGCCGATCAACGCAAGGCGGCCTTCCTGCGTGAAGCCGCACGGCTGACCCAGGCACCGGCCCGCATCCATGCCGGCCGCGCCGAAACGCTGACGCTGGAGCCGGCCTTGCTGGTAACCGCCCGGGCCTTGGCGCCGCTGCCCGCGCTGCTTGCCATCGCCGCCCGGTTCGTCGCCCCTGGCGGAAGCTGCCTGTTCCTCAAAGGTGCGGGCGTCGATGCCGAATTGACGGAAGCGCGCGCAAGGTGGCACATGCGCGTGGGACGAACAGCCAGCCGGACATCACCACGCGCCAGCGTTCTTCGCATCAGTGAGATTACCCCTGTCGAACATGCTGACTGACCCCACCCCGCCGCGGGTGATCGCGATCGCCAACCAGAAAGGCGGCGTCGGCAAAACCACGACAGCCATCAACCTCGCGACGGCGCTTGCCGCTGGCGGAGAGGACGTCCTGCTGATCGATCTTGACCCTCAAGGCAACGCCTCCACAGGGCTCGGCATCCCGCGCCAGGAACGTGCGACCGGCAGCTACCGGCTGCTGATCGAGGGTGCTCCCGTGGCCTCGACCATCCGTGCGAGCTATGTGCCGAACCTGCACCTTATTCCCGCGGAACCCGATCTTGCCGGCGCGGAAATCGAGCTGGTCGATCTCGCTCGCCGGGAATACCGTCTGCGCGATGCGATCGTCGATCTGAGACGCGCTGCACGCTACCGTTTCATCCTGATCGACTGTCCGCCCGGCCTCGGCCTGCTGACCCTGAATTCCCTGGTGGCCGCCGATGGGGTTCTGGTACCGCTGCAATGCGAGTTCTTCGCGCTTGAAGGGATCACCCAACTGACCCGCACGATCGATGCGGTCAAACAATC
Source organism: Acetobacteraceae bacterium (assembly GCA_025356735.1). Classification (GTDB taxonomy): domain Bacteria; phylum Pseudomonadota; class Alphaproteobacteria; order Acetobacterales; family Acetobacteraceae; genus PALSA-911. The sequence continues at coordinate 2,719 of JANXRT010000342.1, forward strand.
CCTCAATCAGAGCCTGGCGCTCCAGGGAATCGTCCTGACGATGCATGATCGGCGCAACAACCTGTCCGAATTGGTCGCCAACGACGCGCGAAGCTTCTTTGGCGATACGATCTACCAGACTGTTATTCCCCGCAATATTCGTGTGTCGGAAGCACCGAGCCACGGCAAGCCGGTTCTGCTGTACGATTTCCGCTCGCCAGGCGCACAGGCCTACATCCGACTCGCCGCCGAATTCCGCAAGCGCGAGAAGGCCATTCAGAAAGTCGCGACATGAGCCTCAAGCAAGCAACGCCTCGCCTGGGCCGTGGTCTGGCGGCCTTGATGGGCGACATCACTCCGCTGGCACCTCCGAGCGGCATAAGGATGGTCGCGATCGAGGCACTCCAGGCCAGCCCTTACCAGCCGCGCGGTGACATGGATGCCTCCGCTCTCGCCGAACTGACTGACAGCATCCGTGAGCACGGCATTCTCCAGCCGCTGCTGGCGCGTATCCACCCGACCGAAAAAGGCCACTACCAGATCATCGCCGGCGAACGCCGGTGGCGTGCCGCCCAGGCCGCCGGGCTGCACGACATCCCGGTGCTGGTGCGAGAACTCGGCGACCTTGAAGCGATGGCGGCGGGGCTGGTCGAGAACCTGCAGCGCCAGGACCTCAACCCGGTCGAGGAGGCCGAGGGTTTCCGCCGCCTGACCGAGGAATTCGGCATCAGCCAGGAAGCGATCGGCCGTTCCGTCGGCAAATCCCGCAGCCATGTCAGCAACACCCTGCGGCTGCTGGGGCTGCCACAGAGCCTGCTGGCGGAGCTCAGGACCGGCCGGATTTCAGCCGGGCATGCGAGGGCACTGCTCATGCATCCGGAACCGGAAGCCGCCCTGGCCTCCGTGCTCTCGCGCGGATTGAACGTCCGGCAGACCGAGGCGCTGGTCAAGATGCCGCGACAGCCCCGCATTCAGAAAGCTTCTGATCCGGACACGGTCGCTTTGGAGCAAGGCGTCTCGGAGCGGCTCGGTTTGAAGGTGGACATCGGCTTTAATGGGTCGGGTGGCGTAATGAAAATCCATTACAGGGATTTGGAGCAGCTTGAGGGGTTATTAGCTTTACTGAGCAAGTAAGCATAGGGCTCTGTCCCATACCCCGCCTCGCCTTCAAGCATTGGGGTTGCGCCCCGGGGCGCCTTACTTAAGACCCTGGCCTTCTATGCTTTCTCGACTTGGCTATATTCCAGCTCAACCGGCGTGGACCGGCCGAAGATCGACACGCTGACCTTCACCCGGCCCTTCTCCTCGTCCACTTCCTCGACCGTTCCGTTGAAGCTGGTGAACGGACCGTCGGCCACCCGGATCTGCTCGCCAACCTCGTACAGCACGGCGGGACGCGGACGCTCCACGCCTTCCTGCGCCTGCTTCAGGATACGCTCCGCCTCGGCCTCGGTGATCGGTGATGGCCGGGTCTTGGTGCCCAGGAAGCCGGTGACCTTCGGGGTGTCCTTGACCAGATGCCAGGCATCGTCGGTCAGCTCCATCTTTACCAGCACGTAGCCGGGGAAGAACTTGCGCTCGGCGTTGACCTTCTGGCCGCGGCGCAGTTCGACAACCTCCTCCGACGGCACCAGGATCTCGTCGAACTGCTCGGCCAGGCCCTTCTGGGCCGCCTGCTCCTTGATCTGCTGAGCGATCTTCTTCTCGAAGCCTGAATAAACATGCACCACGTACCACTTCTTGGCCATAGCCTTCATTCCCTTCAGATACCGACGGTGAACAGGGCGCGAACCCCGACGCCGATGATCTGATCCACGACAAAAAAGAAGATGGCCGCAAGCGCCGCCATGGCGAATACCAGTCCGGTGGTCACCAGCGTCTCCTTGCGGGAGGGCCAGGTCACCTTGACCGCCTCGGCGCGTACTTCGCGCAAGAATTTCGCCGGATTGACCGCCACGCCGCGTATTCCCTTCAAAACTCGAAATCGGCTGGTGGCGTTGGAAGGTCGAAACCCCAAGGCCATCATCCGCAGGTAGATTGGCAGGGGAGGAGGGTCTCGAACCCACAACCTCCGGTTTTGGAGACCGGCGCTCTAGCCAATTGAGCTACACCCCTGCACGGCGAGCCGGCCCGCCGGCACTCCATTAAAATGAAAGGCCGCCAAACCCGAACGCAGAAGCCGCGTAGAAAGAGTGCGCGCGCCGCCGTGTCAAGTGCCATGACGATATGGAGCAAGGTGCCAGGCTGGAGCGGGTGGAGGGAATCGAACCCTCATAGCCAGCTTGGAAGGCTGGAGCTCTACCATTGAGCTACACCCGCAGCCAGGAAGTCAGCTGGTGGAGGGGGTTGGATTCGAACCAACGTAGGCGTACGCCAGCGGATTTACAGTCCGCCCCCTTTAGCCACTCGGGCACCCCTCCATTGTCCACAACAGACCGTGGATCGGGCGCAATATTGCCAAACCTGCACGCTGTCAACGAGCCGCGGCACCTCCGCACCGGACATGCTGGGCATGACGGTTACAACTGGGTATAACCGGCCGCATCATGAAACCTCCACACTCACGCGGACCTGGCGGGTCCGGCTCCCCGCCTGACAAGCCGTCACGCGCCAAACCGCCCTATGACAAGTCACCGCGCGGCGCCCCACCTTCCCGGCGCGGCCCGCCCCGTGACGCCGCCGGCACGCCCACGCGCCATCCAGGCGGCGTGCCCGCGAAAAATCGTAGTGAGGGGGCCCGGCCGTATGGCGGGCCCCGTCAGGACAGCGGCCCAAATCGCCGCGACGGCGCCAAGCCGGTATTCCGTGGCCAACCCGCGCGGACCGTGCCGGATCGCCTGGGCCAAGCCCCGCCCGTGTCGGTGTCGATCCCCGTCTCGCCAAACCGCCTTTCCGTGCCGGCGGCGGTGCAGCGCCGGCCGCAGGACCAACCGGCCCCACGCGAACCCGGCCACGAAAAGCCTCGGGGTGCCGACCATCCCCGCGGCACGGTATGGCTGTACGGCCATCACGCCGTGGTCGCGGCCCTGGCCAACCCGCAGCGCCGCCTGCGCAAGCTGCTGCTGACCGAGGAAGCCGAGACCGCCCTTGCCAAGCGCCTGCAGCCGCCCTGGCCTGTAGCGCCCGAGCGGGTCGAGCGCGCCAGGCTGGAGCATCTGCTCGGCCGCGACGTCGTGCACCAGGGCGCGGCGCTGCTGGCTGACCTGCTGGCCTCGTCCGGCCTGGCGCAGACCCTGGAACGGCCCGGTCCGATCCTGGTGCTGGACCAGGTCTCCGATCCGCGCAACGTCGGCGCCATCCTGCGCTCGGCGGCGGCGTTCGGAGTGGCCGCGGTAATCGTGCAGGACCGCAACGCGCCCGATGAAACCGGCGCCCTCGCCAAGGCCGCCTCCGGCGCGCTGGAGCGGGTTCCGTTGCTGCGCGCCGTCAACATCGCCCGCACCCTGATCGCGCTGAAGGCCGCCGGTTGCTGGGTGGTCGGGCTGGACGGTGACGCCGGCACCGCGTTGTCCGGCACCGCCTTGTCCGGCCGCCGCGTCGTGCTGGTGCTCGGTGCCGAGGGCGACGGGCTGCGCCGGCTGTCACGCGAGACCTGTGACGAACTCGCCAGCCTGGCCATGCCCGGCGGCATGGAAAGCCTCAACGTCGCCGCGGCCACGGCGATCGCGCTGTATGAGGTGACGCGGAAAGAATGACCTGAGCGCCGCAGGCAGTAAGCATGGGGCTCTGCCCCAAACCCCGCCAAGGGG
>JANXRT010000353.1 GCA_025356735.1 Acetobacteraceae bacterium
GACCCCGCCAGAGGGCCGTCGCCCTCTGGACACCCTCTACTTAAGTGATGCGCCCCGGGGCGCTACCCCGGCGGGGTTTGGGGCAGAGCCCCATGCTTCCCTTAGCCAGCCGGCGCCGACATCTTGGCGCTGACGCGGCGCTTCGCTGGCGCCGCCGGCTTTTTCGCTACAAGCTTGGCTGGCCCCGACTTTTTTACATCGGCTTTCGCCATCTTCGCCGGCGCTTTCGCCACGGCCTTCCGGGCAGGAGAAGCGGCTTTCTTCACGGCCGGCTTCTTGACCGCCGCCTTGGCCGGCTTCGCCGCGACCTTGGCGGATTTTGCCGGAGCGGCTTTGGCGGCGGGCTTCTTCGCCGGTGGAGACTTCGCCGGTGCGGACTTGGCCGGTGCGGACGTGGCCGGTGCGGACTTGGCCGGGCCGGCGCTTTTCGCCGCCGGTTTTTTCGCCGCCGCCGGCGCTGCCTTCTTTGCTGCCGGCTTCACTGCCTTGGCTTTCGCGGCTTTTGCCGCCGGCGTTTTCGTAGCCGGCTTCGCAGCGGCCTTGCTCGCCGCGGCGCGCATGGCCATCGGTTGCGCGCGCATGGTGTCGATGTCGTTACTGCTCACTTGGAAAACTCCTGGTTGGCGGTTGGATCGATGGGCGTGACGGTGGCTTCGGCTTGTGGCCGAGTTGTGCCTGGGATCGTCGAACGATCCGCGGCGGGAAGCGTCGGATCAGAGAGGCCGCGGTCCATGGACCGTCCTTTCGTTGCGATGCGTGAAGCGGCGCGCCGGGATGACGGCGCGGTTCGGTTCACGCATCTTATTGCGCTATTCCGCGTCCGCCGTGGTCATGTCAATAAAAAGCAACAACGATTTTTCGTGTCGTCGGCGAAATTCGCGCGCATGAATGCCGATCGAGCCGGTTCGAAACCCGCCTGGAAAATAAAGATGCAGACTATGACTAAAGAAAACGCCGCGACATCGCTGCCGCGGCGTTCTTAAAGAAAAATTCCCGGCGAACTCACTGACGCTCGGCTAGGGGCACGAAAACCTGGTCGTCGGGGCCAATGTAGTTGGCGGCGGGGCGAATGATCTTGCCGTCGATTCGCTGCTCGATGACGTGCGCGGCCCAGCCCGCGGTGCGCGAGATCACGAACAGCGGCGTGAACATCGCCGTCGGCACGCCTAGCCTGTTGTAGCTGACGGCGCTGAACCAATCGAGGTTCGCGAACATCTTCTTCGCATCCATCATCACCGTCTCGATCCGGTCGGCGATCTCGAACATGCGCATCGAGCCGGCGCCGGCCGACAGCCGGCGCGCCACCTCCTTGATGATCTTGTTGCGTGGATCGGCGATCGTATAGACCGGATGGCCGAAGCCGATCACCACCTCCTTGGCGGCGATCCGGTTGCGGATGTCACTTTCGGCCTCGTCGGGCGTGGCGTAGCGCTGCTGAATTTCGAACGAGACCTCGTTGGCGCCGCCATGTTTTGGCCCGCGCAACGCGCCGATGCCGCCGGTGATGGCGGAGTACATGTCAGCGCCGGTTCCCGCGATCACCCGGCAGGTGAAGGTCGAGGCGTTGAACTCGTGCTCGGCATAGAGGTTGAGCGAGGTATGCATGGCACGGACGGAAGCCTCGTCAGGCTTCTTGCCGTGCAGCAGGTGCAGGAAATGGCCGGCGATGCTGTCTTCCTCGCTTTCGACCGCGATGCGGCGGCCGTTCTGGGTGAAGTGATGCCAGTACAGCAGCATCGAGCCGAGCGAGGCCATCAGCCGGTCGGCGATGTCGCGCGCGTCCGATACGTTGTGATCTTCCTTCTCCGGCAGGGTGCAGCCGAGCGCCGAGACGGCGGTGCGCATCACGTCCATTGGATGCGTCGCCGCCGGCAGCGCCTCCAGCACGCGGCGCACCGCGAGCGGCACGCCGCGCAGCGACTTCAGCTTGGCCTTGTAGGCGGCAAGGTCGGCCGTGTTCGGCAGCCTTCCATGCACCAGAAGATGCGCGATCTCCTCGAACTCGCACACGTCGGCGATGTCGAGGATGTCGTAGCCGCGATAGTTGAGGTCGTTGCCGGTGCGCCCGACAGTGCACAGCGCCGTGTTGCCGGCCATCACGCCCGAAAGCTGCACCGACTTCTTCGGCTTGTTTGCGGGGGCGGGAGCGATTTCGTTCATTGTAAGCTCTCCTGTTTCAGGGTTCAGAATATGCCGGGCTTGCCGATCGCCAGCGCGCCTGCCGGCAGCGCCACGTTCAGCCGATGCAGCTCGCCGGCCGGCAACTTCGCAAGCTCCTGCACGGCTTCCAGGAACCTTGCGGATTCCCGCGCGGAAATGATGCCGTCGGTCAGGATCTGGAACTTCCGGATGTAGTCGGGACGCGAGAACGGCTTGGCACCGGCGGGATGGGCATTGGCCACAGCCATCTCGTCCATGATCGTCGTGCCGTCCTTCATGACGATCTCGACGCGGGCGCCGAACGCGAGTTCATCCGGATCGGTGGCACGGTAGCGGCGGGTCCATTCCGGGTCCTCGCGGGTCTCGATCTTCTGCCACAGCCGGACCGTGTCGGCGCGCCCGGCACGCCTCGGCGCATAGCTGTCGACGTGGTGCCAGACGCCGTCCTGCAGGGCGACGGCGAAGATGTACATGATCGAATGATCGAGCGTCTCGCGCGAGGCTTTCGGATCCATCTTCTGCGGATCGTTGGCGCCGGTGCCGATCACGTAGTGGGTGTGGTGGCTGGTGTGGATGACGATCTTATCGATCTTGCCAATGTCGGAAATCTCCTGCCGCATGCGGAAGGCGAGGTCGATCAGCGCCTGGGACTGGTACTCGGCGCTGTGCTCCTTTGTGTAGCTGTCCAGGATCGCGCGCTTGGCTTCTCCGGCTTCAGGTAAGGGTACCTGATAGTGCGCCTGCGGTCCGTCCAGCATCCAGGCTATCACGCTGTCCTCGCCCTCGTAGATCGGGCTTGGCGCGCCCTCGCCGCGCATCACCCGGTCCACCGCCTCAATCGCCAGCTTGCCGGAATGCGCCGGGGCATAGGCCTTCCAGCTGCTGATCTCGCCCTTTCGGGACTGGCGGGTGGTGAACGACACATGCACCGCCTGCTGCACCGCCTGGTAGATGATGTCCTGCTTCAAACCCAGCAGCGTGCCGATGCCGGCGGCCTGGGCGGGACACAGGTGGGCGATGTGGTCGATCTTGTGCTCGTGCAGGCAGATCGCGCGCACCAGGTCGATCTGGATCTCATAGCCGGTGGCGATGCCGCGGATCAGCTCGCGGCCGGATTTCTCACGGACCTGCGCCACCGCCAGGATCGGTGGGATGTTGTCGCCAGGATGCGAGTAGTCGGCGGCGAGGAAAGTGTCGTGCATGTCGAGCTCGCGCACCGCAGTGCCGTTCGCCCACGCCGCCCATTCGGGGCTGACGCGCTTGCCGGCCGGCATGCCGAACACCGTGGCGCCGTCCTTGCGCGCATGCCCCAGCGCCATGTCGCGCGCCGAGGTCACCGAGCGCCGGTTGACCGAGGCGATCGCCACCGAGGCATTGTCGATAATCCGATTGACGATCATTTCGGCAACGTCCTTCTGCACCGGCACGCGGTCGGCGGCGACGCCGGCGATCTTCCAGGCGAGCTGGTCGTCGCGCTTCAGGGCGGCTTTCGAAGGGGACACCTTCACGTCGTGCAGTTTCATGGCGGTCCTTGGGTGAAGTTTGAAGCCGGGCGGTACGAACAATGCGGCGTGGCCGACTGGGGTTGGCGCCTGCCGACATTGCGGTTTAGCGTTCGAAACGGTCCTTCGTAAGGTCATGGCATTGCAACGGCAAGCGCACCGCACCGAGATCGTCAGGATGCGGGAGTCGCCATGAGCGCGTCGGTCGAGCCCTACACGCGTCGTGCCCGCCGGCGCGAGTTCGCGATCCAGCTGTCCGCCATGATGGGCGTGCAGGCGATGGTGACGATGGGCATGTTCGCGATCCCCGTGCTGGCGCCGGCGATCGCGCGCGACATCGGCGTGCCGGCGACCAGCGTCGGATTCTACACCTCGCTTGCCTACATCGTCTGCGTGTTCTCGGCGCTGGCCGGCGGCGGCCTCATCCCGCAATTCGGCGCGCTGCGCGTGTGCCAGGCCTGCCTGGTGCTGCTGGCGCTGGCGTTCGGTTGCGCGATTTCAGGCGTGGGCATTGGTGCCGGCGTCGCCGGCTTCGTTCTCTGCGCGCTGCTGGCCGGCATGGGTAACGCGCCGCCGACCGCCGCCAGCTCGCACGTGCTGCTGCGCGCCACTCCGCCGGCCTGGGTCAACCTGGTGTTCTCAATCAAGCAGGCCGGCGTGCCGATCGGCGGCGCGCTGGCCGGCCTCCTATTGCCCGGCCTGGCGCTGTGGTTTGGCTGGCGCGCGGCGCTCGGCTGCACGGCGGCGGCCTGCCTGGCGCTCGCCGGCATCCTGCAGATCTGGCGCGGCGAGATGGATGCCGACCGCGACACCGCGCGCCGCATCGGCTGGCACACGATGTTCACCCCGTTCCTGCTGGTCTGGCGCAACCGCGAGCTGCGCGCCATCGGCGTCGCCTGCGGCGTGATGTCGGGCGTGCAGACCGGGCTGCTGTCGATCTTCGTGACCTACCTGACCCACGCCGTCGGCCTGACGCTGGCGGCTGCCGGCCTGGCGCTGGCAACCGCGCAGGTCTCGGGCATGTTCGGCCGGGTGATCTGGGGCATGCTGGCCGACCGCACCGGCCGGCCGGTGCTGGTGCTGGCGGCGATCGCCGGCGGGGTCGCCGTCACCAGCATCTCCGCCGGCCGGTTCACGCCAGCCTGGCCGCTGCCGGCGGTCCATGTCGTCAGCGCGATGTTCGGCATGCTCGTGCTGGGCTGGAACGGCGTGGTGTTCGCTGAGGTCGCGCGGATGTCGCCGGCGGGGCGCATCGCCGAGGCGACGGGCGGCATCGTCAGCATGACCTGCATGGGCATGGTGGTGCTGCCCGGCTCCCTGGTTGCCATCATCGAGACGAGCGGCAGCTTTTCCGTGGGCTTCACCGTGGCCGGCATCCTGACCGCGCTGGTCGCGATCGACTTCCTGCGCCGATCGGCACGGCGCGGTTTCGGCTGACGGGTTATCGAACCGGTAACGTTTATCCGGCTAGGTAGCGAAGTCGCCAGGGCAGACGCCGCCCGGGCTGGATGCGGCAAAACGTCGCCCCGAAACTTACCTTCAGAATTACCGGAGAGTTCCATGACCGCGATCAGCCAGGCCTCGTCGGCGCCACCCCACATCCATCACGGCAAGCCACACGGCAAACCGCCGTCCGGCAGCCCCACGCCAGTCGCCAAGGAGATCAAGACCGACAATCTGGGCTCAGGCAAATCGGTCAACCGCACGGCGTGAGCGGGGCGTCCGATCCTTCCGTCACATGACAGGATGGTTTTAACCCGGCGACACGCCTATGTTGTGCTGCACAACGAGATTGGCCTGTTGCTGAGGACGCCGAAATGCCGACGGTACGCTGGACTTCCAATCGCGATACGCCCGACACCATCCCGCCTCTGCCCCCGCTCGGCACCGCGATCTCGCGCGGGCTGCTGGGCCGTTGCCCGGCCTGCGGCCGGACGCACCTGTTCACCGGCTATCTGAGCGTCGTGCAGGAGTGTTCGGCCTGCGGCGCGCCGCTTGGCTCGGCGCGCGCCGACGACCTGCCGCCTTATCTGACCATTCTGCTGGTCGGCCACATCGTCGTGCCGCTTCTGCTGTGGATGGACCGCGCCAGATCGCCCTCGCTGTGGACGATGGTGGCGATCTTCGTGCCGCTCACCCTGGTGCTGTCGCTCACGCTGCTGCGGCCGATCAAGGGCGGCACGGTCGGGCTGATGATGAAGCTCGGAATGATGAAGTCTGACGCGGAAACGGGATGAGCCGCCGCGCCATGGCGATGCCCGTCGCTCCCCTCGCCGCTCCGGTCGAGCCCAGGGCAACCAGGCCCACCGATCCACGTCTGGTCGGTGTTGTCCTGGATGGCGAGGCGCTGACGCGCCTGTCGCCAATCCTGGAGGCGGACCGCGCCCAGGCGGTCGCCGACCTGACGGTGGAAAACCACTTCTCGCCGCTGACCCTGAAGCCGCGCCAGGACGCGCGCGCCGCTGGGCCGTTCACCCTCAACCTGTCGATCCAGGAAGGCCGGCTGGTATTCGACATCCGGGCTGAGGACGGCGTCACCCAGCTTGCCGCCGTGCTGCTGGCGCTGGGACCGTTCCGCGGCCTGATCAAGGACTACCAGATGCTTGTCGACAGCCACATGCTGGCGATGGAGGAGGGCCGCGAGGCCCGCATCCAGGCGATCGACATGGGCCGGCGCGGCCTGCACAACGAGGGCGCAAACCTGATGCGCGCGCGATTGGAGAGCAAGATCGAGATCGATTTCGAGACCGCGCGTCGGCTGTTCACCCTCGTCTGCGTGCTGCACCAGCGCATCTGACGGGTCTTTCCGCATGAAAATAGGTGGCGTTCCGTATCGCAGCGTCTGGATCGATCCGGCGGATGGCTGGTCGGTCTGCATCCTCGACCAGACCCGGCTGCCCTGGGCGGTCGAGATTCTCCGGCTCGCCGATGTCGCTGCGGCGGCGCACGCGATCCGGTCGATGCAGGTCCGCGGCGCTCCCCTGATCGGTGCGGTGGCAGCCTACGGGATGGCGCTGGCGATGCGCGCGGACGCGTCCGACGCCGCGCTGGAACGCGACGCGGCGCTGCTCGACACGACGCGCCCGACGGCGGTCAACCTGGCTTGGGCGATCGCGCGCATGCTGGCGAAACTGCGCCCGCTGCCGACCCAGGCGCGTGCCGCCGCCGCCTATGAGGAAGCCGCCGCCATCGCCGACGAGGATGTCGCCCGTTGCCGGGCGATCGGCCGCCATGGGCTGGAACTGATCGCGGCGCGACAACAGCCCGGCCGCCGCGTGAACGTGCTGACCCACTGCAACGCCGGGTGGCTGGCGACGGTGGACTGGGGCACAGCGCTGGCGCCGATCTACGCCGCGCACGATGCGGGCATGG
>JANXRT010000432.1 GCA_025356735.1 Acetobacteraceae bacterium
CATGGGCCTGGTCGATCCGCATTTGCTCTCGGCCAACAAGCGCTCGATCAACTTGGGCCTCGAGCTGATGGGCATGCGCACCATGCAGCGCATCGCCGGCGAGATCGACGCCCGCGGCCACAACGCCCCGATGGCCCGCGAATTCAAGAAGACGCTCCGCGAGCAGGGCGTGAAGATCGCCTTCACCAAGCGCGATTCGCTGTTCGGCCGCGGCATGGTCAACGTCCGCGGCAGGGACCCCGACTAGCTTGTTTGTCCGCCGCATCCGACCACGCGATCTGTCCGTTTGCGTCTCAAGGTACGCGTGGATGCAATTCTTCTCTTCCGTCGGGATTAGTCGCATTCACCCACCTCGCATGATGGAAAGCCTAACGTGGCACTGGTAGGTCGCCATCGTCTCAACGCATGTTTTGATGGGATTTTTCCCACACCGAGAGACGGAAATGGCGCGAAGACAGGTCTGTATCCTAACACCTTCATAAAACGGAGCTAACCGGGTGATGTCCATTTCTCTAACGTTACAGGTAAATTATATTAACTGTCAATGCCAAAGCGGCTTGTTCGGCTAAAGCCAGCTTCGATCCGGCTTGACCGATTGCACCCGCTTGGTTCCAGCAGGCCGCCAAGGATGTCGTCCCTAAGTCCACTTCCTGGCCTTCGGGGTAGTGTCTCAGTTTGAAATCCGATTGGGTTTGGCCGTCCGCTTACGGACCCAAAGCGGAAATTTAGTGCCTACGATGCGGCTATGGCCTCGATCTCCAATCAAGAAGTCCTGCCCATAGAGCTTGGACACTTCGACCAACGTGACGGCGGGCGCTGCAGGAGGCGTTGTCGTTGCAAAGAACCGGTTGCGGCACTCGCGATACGTTCCGAGGTTGCTCATGTCCCGGAGAAAAACAGTCATTTTTGCAAGGTGACTCGCGTTGCAACCAACGGCCTGGAGGGCTGCGCTTAAATTGCGAAATACCTGATCAGCTTGAGCGGTGAAATCATCCTTACCAACCAACTCACCATCACGATCAAGCGCCGTTTGGCCCGCAATGAACATTATCCGGTTGGCCCGAACGTCCACTATCTGCGAGTAGCCGGGCGGTGATCCGAGTTCGGGAGGGTTGAGACGCCGGATTGAACTCTCTCCATCAGCCATGGTGACCTCCCACTTTCAAGCCATTTCAGCAGGGACTGGCGGCACCGGCTATGTCTGCTGCCCACCAATAGCGGACCTTAGCCTCAGCAATCCGGTGTCGAACGACGTGCCGACGGTGGCTGATCAGGCTCGGACTTCAAACTGAAACACTACTGCCTTCGGACAGCGGGTTGATCTTCCCCCTCGCCGGTGCCTAAGAGGCGCAGGCTAGCGGGGACGAACCAGGATGACCGCCGAAACCACGCCGCTGCTGGAAGCCAAGGACTATGCCGCGCCGTCCGTGTTCCGGCCCGAAAACCTGCTGCGCGAGGCCCGCCGGCAGAAATCGCTGCGACTTGAAAACGTCCCCGACATCTGCGTGCTCGATCCCGACGGCGACATCGTCCGCCAGCTTCGCGCCGCCGGCCGGGCAGGACGCTGCGAAAGCTGGGCCTGCTACCACACCGACCTCGACATCGTGGACGACGGCAACGAGCGCTTCGGCATCGTCGGCTGCGCCGTCGGCGCCTCGTTCGCGGTGCTGGTCGCCGAGCAGCTGTTCGCCTCCGGCTGCAAGCTGCTGATCAGTATCACCTCGTCGGGCCAGATCACCGAGGGTAGCCCAACGCCGTATTTCGTCCTCATCGACCGCGCCCTGCGCGACGAGGGCACCAGCCACCATTATCTGCCGCCCGCCCGGTTCGCCCATGCCGACCCGGCGCTCGCCGATCGCATCATGCTCGGCTTGCAAGGCGGAAAACCAACCGTGCGGCGCGGCGCCACCTGGACCACCGACGCGCCGTTCCGCGAGACCGAGGCGGCGATCGCCGCGGCCCGCGCGCACGGCCTGCTGGCGGTCGAGATGGAGGCCGCGGCGCTCTACGCCTTCGCCCGGGCGCGCCAAAAACCGGTGCTGTGCTTCGCCCACGTCACCAACCAGATGGCCCGGATCGACGGCGATTTCGAAAAGGGTGAGGCCGACGGCGCGCATGACGCGATGGCCCTGCTTGCCGCCGCTGCGCGCGCCTGGCGGGCGGGGTCATGAAGCCGGCGGGACCATGAAGCCGGAACCCAACGCCGCCACCGACCTGCTCGCCTTCCTCACCAAGCCCGAATGGACCACGCCGGTGTTCTGGGCGTTGCTCGTGGCCAGCGCCGCGATCGCGCTCGCCGCCTGGCGCCAGAACCCCGGCCAGCGTTCCGGCCACCACCTCGGGATCTGGCTGCTGCGGCTGACCATGGGCGTGATGTGGTGGCAGGGATCGCTGTGGAAGATCCCGCCCAACTACGACGGCTTGGTGTTCTGGATGAAGCAGATCGTCGACCACGCCGCCATCCCGCTTCAGGCCAAACTGGTCGCCCGGTTCGTGCTGCCCAACATCGCCCTGTTCGGCCCGGCGGTGTACGCGACCGAGGCGGCGATCGCGGTGTGCTTCCTGCTCGGTTTGCTGACCCGGTTCGGGGCGATGCTCGGCCTGCTGATGGCGGTCAATCTGTGGCTCGGCCTGTATTCGGCGCCGAACGAGTGGCCGTGGACCTACGGCTTCCTGATCGTTGTCCAGGCGCTGTTCGTGCTCGACCCGCCGGGTCGCAGCCTCGGCCTCGACGCGCTGGGCAGCTATCGCCGCGCGGCCCCACTTCCCGGTCCGCGATCCCGGGATTAACGTCGGCGCCATCGCCAGCGCGATGGATGCGCCGGCCCATCGGGGAAATGCAGAAAATGACCATCCGTTTCGATGATCGCGTCGCAATTGTCACCGGCGCCGGCGCCGGCCTCGGCAAGCAGCACGCGCTGCTGCTGGCCAGCCGGGGCGCCAAGGTGGTGGTCAACGATCCGGGCGGCGCGGTCGATGGCGTCGGCGGCGCCAACGCCGCCGCCGACAACGTCGTCGCCGAGATAAAGGCC
>JANXRT010000460.1 GCA_025356735.1 Acetobacteraceae bacterium
CGGCGACGCCATAGGATTGCAACCCGAGATAGATCTCGTTGAGGTAAAGCTCCAGGATGCGCGGCTTGGGCAGCGCGTCCTCGATGCGGATTGCCAGGATCGCCTCGCGCGCCTTCCGGGCGATCGACACCTGGCTGTCGAGCAGCATGTTCTTGGCGACCTGCTGGGTGATGGTGGAGGCGCCGATCGGCCGCTTCTCCTGACCACGGTTGCGCAGGTTGGTGGCGGCGGCGCGCAGGATGGCGACCGGATCGACGCCGCGGTGAATCCAGAAATGCTGGTCCTCGGCCGAGACGAAGGCGTGCTTGACGACCTCGGGTATCGCCGAGAACGGCACGAAGATGCGCCGCTCGGTGGCCAATTCCGCGATCGGGCGGGCGTCGGCGGCATAGACCCGGCTCATCACCGGCGGCTGGTAGTGGCGCAGCCCCTCGACGTCGGGCAGGTCGCGGCTGAAATGCTGGTAGGCAGCGAAGGCGCCGACGCCGCCGAGCACGACCAGGATGGCGAACAGGCCGAACATCGCGCCCAGCAGCCCGCCGAGCACGCCGAAGCGGCGGCGCGGCTTTGTTTTTCGGGTTTTTTTCGACGGCGCGGCAGCATCACGGGTGGGCGGCAGCAACGGGTCGCCCGCAGACAAGGGGTCAGCCATGGTGTTCCATCTGAAAAGTCGGCAGCCCTATACCATAGACCGGCTTACCCGTTGAACCGAGCCACGCTGTCGTGAGCGACGAAGTAGGCCTCGATCGCCCGCTTCATGGCCCCGGCGACCCGCGCCCGGTGCTCGGGCCGGCGCAAGGCTGCCTCGTCGCGGGCATTGGACATGAAGCCCATCTCGACCAGCACGCTGGGGATGTCGGCCGCCTTGAGCACCACGAAGCCGGCATGGCGAGAGGGGTTCTGCAGCAATGCGACGTCCTGGTCCAGGCTGCCGACCATGGAGTGCGCCAGCCGGGCCGAGCCGGCGCGGGTTTCCTGGCGCACCAGGCTGGCCAGGATTCTGGCGACCTCGGGCGAGGTCTCGCGGAATGTCGCGCCGGCGAATCGGTCGGCGCTGTTCTCGCGAACGGCCAGCGTCGCAGTCTGCTGGTCGGACGCGATGCCGAGCGTATAGACCGAGGCGCCGCGCACGCCGGGATTGCCCAGCGCGTCGGCGTGCATCGAGACGAACAGCGCCGCTCCCCGGTTCTGAGCGTGGCCGACCCGGTCGTTCAGGGGAATGAACACGTCGCGCCCGCGCGTCAGCTCGACCCGGTAGCGCCCGGTCGCCTCCAGCTGGCGCTTCAGCTCCAGCGCCGAGGCCAGTGCTATGTGCTTCTCGTAGGTTCCCGACACACCGATGGCACCGGGGTCCTTGCCGCCATGGCCGGGATCGAGCATCACCAACGGCGCCGGCGGCCGGACGCCTGGCCGCGTGGGGGGCTTCGCTGCCGGGGAGGCCGCCAGCATGGCTGCATGGACAGATGCCGGCAGCACGAAGATCCCGACTACGCCGAGGCCCAATATGACGCGACGCGTGAGCGGACCGGACGGAACCATGATGCGGCTTGCTAACATGTTGGATGCAGGATTGCACCTTTCTCGTTGAATTCGCATGGCGAAGCCATTGCGTTGAAGGCAGTCAAGCATGACTTGCGATGCGCGCCGGTTTGCTTCATGTTCCGAGTCGCTTTGATGACAGGTTCGGGACAGATGGTTTTCCATCCAGTTCCAGGCACCAGGCGCAAGCGACGATCCTGTTGACGACTCCTCCGAACGTCGATCGTGCGGATGGCGCCGGCAACGGGCCGCCCGCCAGCATTCCTGTTGTTGCCCGCGCCGCGCACGTTGCGCGCCGGGATGGATTTCGCCGTTCCGGCGACCTGATTGAACAGGGTCGCGTCCATGACGGGCGCGGCTTACGCCTAACGATATATTTCCACATCCCGACTGGGACCAGATGATCACCGTGACCGCCGCCGACACCACTGAAATCCTCGCGGCGCTCCTCGCCGTGGCGCTTTCCGTCGGCATCGGCCGTCTGGTTCCCGCACGGCTGCACCGCCCCCTTCCCACAAACCTTTCCTTCCGCCTGCCAGCACGCATGGCCCCGCGATCCGCGGACCTGACGGCGCGGCGCGGCGCGGAACACCGGAGCTCACCGCTAGATGACCAAACGCATGCTGATCGACGCCACCCACGCGGAAGAAACCCGCGTCGTGGTGCTGGATGGTAACCGCCTAGAAGACTACGACGTCGAGACTTCGACCAAGCGCCAGCTCAAGGGCAACATCTACCTGGCCAAGGTGGTCCGGGTGGAACCCAGCCTGCAGGCCGCCTTCGTCGAGTATGGCGGCGGCCGCCACGGCTTCCTGGCGTTCGGCGAAATCCACCCCGACTACTACCAGATCCCCGTCGCCGACCGGCAGCGCCTGGTCGAGATGCAGGCTGAGGAAGCCCGCCGCGAGGAGGAGGAGGAGGACCGCGCCGCCGCCGCCGAGGAGGCCGCCGATCATTCAGGGCCGGAGCGGGATCACGAGCGGAACTACGACCCAAGCGAAACAGATGCGGAGCCGGGCTCGCGCGATCCCACGGACGCGGAAGTGATCCGGCACGAGCCGCAAGCCGCGGATACGGTCCGCCATTTCGAAGCCGGCGCACCCGACCCCGCGCCGGACGTGGACGTCGAATCGGAGAAGCAGTCCGACCGCGCGCAGCCGGCGTCGATCTCGCACGAGGTGATATCGTCGGAAGTCGCGGCGGCTGATCTTGATCCGCATCCCGGCCAGGAAGCCCCAGCCTACGACCCATGGGCTCAGTTCGACCGCCAACCGGCCGAGCTCGTTGTTGCGGAAACGCCGTTCGAAAACAGCTTTCATGCCGACGAGCCGGCAATGGAGAAATACCAGAACGAGCCGGAGACGATCGAGGCCGAAACGCCAAAACGCCTGCCGTCGCGCTACCTGCGCAGCTACAAGATCCAGGAAGTCATCAAGCGCCGGCAGATCCTGCTGATCCAGGTCGTCAAGGAAGAGCGCGGCACCAAGGGCGCGGCACTGACCACCTTCATCTCGCTCGCCGGAAGATTCTGCGTGCTGATGCCGAACTCGCCGCGCGGCGGCGGCATCTCGCGCAAGATCACCTCGGGCGCCGATCGCCGCCGCCTCAAGGAGATCACAGCGGAACTGGCGATCCCCAAGGGCATGGGCCTGATCGTGCGCACGGCGGGCGCTGCGCGGCCGAAACCGGAAATCAAGCGCGACTGCGAATACCTGATGCGGCTGTGGGACGACATCCGCGAGCACACCATGCGGTCGGTGGCGCCGGCCCAGATCTACGAGGAGGCCTCGCTGATCAAGCGCGCCATCCGCGACGTCTATTCGCGCGACGTAGACGAGGTCATCGTCGATGGCGAGGAGGGCTGGCGCCAGGCGCACGAGTTCATGCGCATGCTGATGCCGTCGCACGCCAAGAAGGTGCAATTGTGGCGCGACCCGAACGGGCAACTGGGCGGCGGCCAGCCGCTGTTTGCCCGCCACCAGGTCGATGTCCAGCTCGACGCCATGCTGAGCCCGACGGTGCAGCTCAAATCCGGCGGCTACCTGGTCCTCAACCAGACCGAGGCGCTGGTCGCGATCGACGTCAACTCCGGCCGGTCGACGCGCGAGCGCGGCATCGAGGAGACGGCGCTGCGGACCAACCTGGAGGCCGCCGACGAGGTCGCGCGTCAGCTGCGGCTGCGTGACCTCGCCGGCCTGATTGTCATCGACTTCATCGACATGGAGTCGAAGAAGAACAACGTCATGGTCGAGCGGCGCATCAAGGACGCGCTGAAGAACGACCGCGCCCGCATCCAACTCGGCCAGATCAGCGCCTTCGGCTTGTTCGAGATGAGCCGCCAGCGGCTGCGCCCGAGCCTGACCGAGACCAGCTTCGTCATGTGCCCGCATTGCACCGGCCTCGGCCTTGTGCGCAGCACGGAAAGCGCCGCGATCCAGGTGCTGCGCGCCATCGAGGAGGAGGGCACGACGCGACGCGCCGCCGAGATCGTGGTTTACGCGGCAAGCTCGATCGCCATGTACATCTTCAACCACAAGCGCGAGCGTCTGTCGGGCATCGAGCAGCGCTACGCGATGCGGGTGACCTTCGCCGCCGATGAGAGCTTGCTGCCGCCGAACATCCGCATCGATCGGGTGCGCCCGCAGATCGCCGGCGAGCTGTCGTCCACCATCACCCCGGACGCGCCGCCGGCGATGCTGACCTCGACCCCTGCCGCATTCCAGCCGGAACCCGAGATCGAGGCGGAGGAGGAGACGGTGACGTTCGCCGAGCCCGAGGCTTCGGACGCGACCGACGACGAGGCCAGCGACGACAGCGTGGCCAGGCCCGGCGAAACCGCCGAAGAAAGCGAGCAGCGCAGCCGGCGCCGGCGTCGCCGCCGGCGCAGCGGCCGCCGCGAGGATGGCGTCATCGGCGCTTCCATCCCCGCTTCCGAGCCGGAAGGCGACGCGGCCGGCGAACCGGCGATGACAGCCGACGCGGCTTTGCCAGATAGCGGTGGCGACAGCCAGGCGTCGTTCCTGGCCGAGCCCGGCGCGCAAGCGGTCGAGGGCGAGGCCGCCGCCGAGGACAAGGACGCCCAGCGCCGTCGCGGCCGACGCGGCGGCCGGCGCCGGCGGCCGGCCGCCGAAGGCGTGTCAGCGGTGTCCGAACCCGGCGCCGAGCAGCCGGAGCTGTTGCCGCCCTATGACGGGCCAACCCCGGCCAACCCGTTCGGCGGCCAGTCGTTCGACATCTTCGCCGCTTTGGAGCAGGCCGAGGAGCAGGCGGCCCGCACTGTTTCGACGTCGTCTTCAGGGGCGGAGGCTCTCCCGGCTGAGGCACCGGCGGCATTGCCCGAGCCTGACACGGCGCCGGTCAATGAGCCTGCCGTGGCCCAGTTTGAAGCGGAACAGGTCGCCCACCACGCGGCCGACCCCGGGACGACAATTGAAGCTCCCCCTGCGGAAGCACCAGCCGCCGAAGCGCCCGCAGAAGCTTCCATGACGGAAACCATCGCGACCGAGCCCGCCCCGATCGAGAGCTCCGAAATCGAAAGCCCCGAAGTCGAAAGCCCCACGATCGAAAGCACGATTGTGGAAACCGTGGTTGGCCCGGCCATCCAGCCGGTCCTGATTGGCAGCGAGACCGAGGCTCCGGCCGAAAAGAAGAAAGGCTGGTGGCGCCGGTAATACCGGCGTCCGGGGCCATGGTTCAGGCCATGGTCCCGGGTTTATGCGGTGCTCACCCGGCCGGCGTGAACCGGAAGCCGTCGCCCCACCGCGACACGGTGCCCACCGATGGCGACGGGAAATGCCCGGTGCAGACCAGCGTGCCGGTGTCGCAGTGGCATTCGAGGAATTTTCGGCGCGACTCGGATCCCTGCTTCGGGTCGTAGTCGGCCCGCATCCCCATTTCCGGAAACCTCGCCTGCAACGGCGAGTGGATCAGGTCGCCGGTCAGCACCGCCTCATCGCGGCCGCGCCCCAGCAGCACGGCGAAATGATCGGGCGAGTGGCCCGGCGTCGGCGTCAGCCTTATGTGATCGCCCAACACGTGGTCGCTGGCGACGAAATCGGCCCGCCCGGCATTGACGATCGGCAGCACGCTGTCGGCGATCGGCCCGATCTCCTCCTTGGCGTTCTCCGCCGCCCAGTAGTCGAACTCCTTCTGCGAGAACAGGTAGCGGGCGTTCGGAAAGGTCGGAACCCAGCGCCCGTCCAGCAGCCGCGTGTTCCAGCCGACATGATCGACATGCAGGTGCGTGCACATGACGTAGTCGATGTCTTCGACCCGCAGCCCGTGCGCTGCCAGGCCATCCATGTAGGCGGTCGTGTTCTGCTGGTGCCAGAACGGCCGCGACAGCCGGTCCTTGTCGTTGCCGACGCAGGTGTCGACCATCACGACATGATGCGGCGTGCGCACGACATAGGACTGGATGCAGAGCACGAGCTTGCCGTCAACCAGCGCGCCGGCCTGCTCCATCCAGCCGGCATTCTTCGCCAGCACCTCCGGCGTCAGCGCGGGAAAGAAGGTCAGCGGATCGAAGAACGGGATTTCCTGCTCGATGATCCGGTGGATCGTGAGGTCGCCCGCGTTGAATGTGGTGCCCATGCGGGCAGCGTAGGCAATGGCCGTGGAAGGACGCAAGATGGGGTCCAGAACAAGGCCCGGACAAGGCCCAAACGAGGATCGAAACCATGCTGCTTTATGAGCATCCGGGCTCGCCCTACGCCCAGAAGATCAAGATCGCGCTGCGCGAGAAGGGTGTGGCGTTCGAGGTGCAGCTGCCCGACACCCTCGCCACCGGGCGCACCGACGGGCCGTTCGCCGCTGCCAACCCGCGCACCGAGGTGCCGGTGCTGGTCGATGGCGACACCTCCATCTTCGAATCCACCATCATCCTGGAATACATCGAAGATCGCTGGCCCGACCCGGCCCTGCTGCCGCGCTCGCCCCACGCCCGTGCCATGGCGCGCATGACCGAGGAGGTCTGCGACACCCAGTACGAGGCGGTGAACTGGGGCGTCAGCGAAGTGCTGACCTTCCGCCGCGCCACCGGCGAATTGCGCGAAACATTGCTGGCCGAAGCGGCGCGGCAGACGTCCGTGCTGCAGGACTGGCTGGCCGCCAGGCTGGGCG
>JANXRT010000541.1 GCA_025356735.1 Acetobacteraceae bacterium
TGCGCCAGTATTTTCCAAGGGGCACCGACCTGAGTGCTCACAGCAAGAATGCTCTCCAGGCGGTGGCGCTGGCCCTCAACACCAGGCCGCGCAAGACGCTCGGCTGGAAGACACCGGCCGAGGCGTTTGACGAGTACCTGCGGTTGGCCCACATGACCGTTGCGACGACCAGTTGAACCTAAGCAATACACGTCTGTGGCCTTCGGAAAACGCTGCGGCGAGGCGGGTGTCCGGCCCTCCATGGGATCCGTCGGCGATGCGTATGATAACGCCATGGCTGAAAGCTTCTTCTCTACGCTGGAAGCCGAGTTGCTAAGCCGCCGCCGGTTCGCGTCGCAGGCCGAAGCCCGCATGGCCTGCTTCAGCTACATCGAGGGCTGGTACAACCCGGCACGGCTACACTCCGGCCTGGGCTACCGGTCGCCAATGACCTACGAAGCCGAGGAGGAGGCCGCCCTGACCGAGCCATAGCCAGCAAGCCGACAAACTGTCCACAAGAACGGGGCAACCTCAAAGCTTTACAATAAGTTTCCTTAATTCGTCGCGGCTGAAGGCCCGGCAACGACCTTCAAGGCCGCCTGCGGCGCCGCTGCGCGGTTCCTGTGCAAGTCTTGACCGCCTCCGTCGGTCTCGGCCGCAAATTACGTCGGGGCGGGAAACGCACGAAAGAAGCGCGCCGCCGCTGGCGTCGAACAGGAAACGGATAGGCTCGTGCAGGAAGCGCGCTTGCTATCCTGGCAGGAAAGACCTGAAGGCCCGAAACTCCGGTCTCCTCTGGAACAACGCCATCGGCTGGACGTTCTAGGTCGATCCATGCGGGAACGATAAGATGAACCAGACCTTCAATACCCCCTCCGGCCCCCTGCTTTTTGAACCGGGAATGGAGCATCTGGAAGAAAATGAAGCTGAGACGGATGCCAGTTTGGAAGACACTATGCGGGGCATCCGGGAGACCACATTCGAGCATTCCGGTCATGCTAACCGCAGTGTACATGCCAAGTCGCATGGCGTGCTGTTTGGAACCCTCACGGTCGCTGACAACTTGCCTTCCTCGCTTGCCCAAGGTCTGTTCGCGAAAGCCGGCAGCTACAAAACGGTGATGCGCCTTTCGACACTGCCAGGCGACATTCTGGACGACAGCGTCTCCACGCCACGCGGCCTGGCTTTCAAGGTCATTGGTGTTGAGGGGGATCGGCTACCCGGCAGCGACGGCGATGTGACCCAGGACTTCGTCATGGTGAACGCACCAGCCTTCAGCGCGCCAACCGCGCAAAAATTCCTTGGCAGCTTGAAGACGCTTGCCGGCACAACCGACAAATATGAGGGACTGAAGGAAGTCGTCTCCCGCTTTGCACGCGGCACGGAAGCTGTCTTGGAAGCATTCGGCGGCAAAAGCGCTACCGTCGTCACCATGGGCGGTCAGCCCGCCACGCACATTCTTGGCGAGACGTTCTATACTCAAACCCCTTTCCTCTACGGCCCCTACGTCTGCAAGTTCGCGCTGGCGCCTGTCTCGCCCAGCCTTAAGGCCCTGACCAAGAAGCCGATTGATGTGAATGGCAAGCCCGACGCGCTGCGCGAGTCGGTCATCGAACATTTCGGCCAAGAGGGCGGCGAGTGGGAGCTACAGGTCCAGCTCAACACCGGCCTGGAAGCTATGCCGATCGAGGACGCTTCGGTGCCCTGGCCGGAAGACAAGAGCCCCTACGTCACCGTTGCGCGCATCTCGGTGCCTGCACAAAATGCCTGGAGTGCCGAGAGCAAGGCAGCCGTGGATGATGGTTTGTCGTTCGGGCCTTGGCATGGGCTAGCGGCGCACCGTCCCCTGGGCGGCGTTAACCGCACCCGCAATGGCACCTATACGAATTCCGCCAAGTTCCGTGGCAGCCACAATGGCTGTCCGATGCACGAACCTCGCAGCGGCGAACTGCTACCGGGCTGAAGCTATATACCGCTGATGCGGCAGGTGAAACGGTCAGGCTACGCGGGTCCCTAGCGCGGCTGAGCACCATCGTCACCTTTGGAAGCCTGCTGGAGCGGATTGCCCTATTGTCGGCCTTCCAAGCGGACCTTGCTGCCCTCAACGGTCTACAGCACCGGATTGCCCCGACTCGCACGGCTGCTGCCGCAGCTCCCGTCCTGTTAAGCCGCTTTCTGTTCGACCCGCCGGAGGCGTCTGGTCGAAAGTCGGAGCGCCTTCTCCCAGGGGGTCCGGTAGAAGCAGCGAAACCGAAACTACAGTTCAGCTGAGCAAGGGAAAGTTTAGACCCTTTCAAGGGTAGGCACCATCAGTGCCAACGCCAGGTTGACCGATCCGGAACGGAACGCGACGCAGGACGGACTGTTCTAGTCCGACACTGGGTGCAACGACCCCGCACCGGTGCTTGGTGGAGAGAGCAACACAGAATGGCTGGAAAACTCGTAATCCTGACCTCCGCGTCCCTCGGCGCGCTGCTCGCGTTTGGCAGCCCGGGCCTGGACGCCCGCGCGCAGACAGCTCCGCCCGCCACTCAGGACAGCGGCACCCTGCGGCGCGCCGACGCCGACATGCGCCGCGTGATCGAAAAGCTGATGCAGCTCGGCGCCAAGCCGCTCGGCACGCAGAGCGTCGAAGAAACCCGCCGCGGGCCGTCGCCGGCCGACGCGGTAAAGGCGGTGCTGCGCGACCAGGGCAAGGACCCCGCCGCGCTGATGGCAGCCATGGGGGTCAAGAAGCAGGACATGACCTACCCGACCGCGGGTGGCACGCAGGCGATCCGCATCTACACGCCCGGCAGCACCAGCGGGCCGTTACCCGTAATCGTCTACATCCACGGCGGCGGCTGGGTCATTGCGGACCTTGACACCTACGAGAGTTCCGCCATGGCGCTGGCCAAGAAGACGGGCGCCATCGTCGCCAGCGTCGAATACCGCCATGCGCCGGAGTTCCGCTTCCCAGCGGCGCATGAGGACACCTTCGCCGCTTACAAGTGGACGCTGGAGAACGCGGCCAAGTTCGGCGGCGACCCGAAGCGCGTGGCTATCGCCGGGGAGTCGGCTGGCGGCAACATGGCCGTCGACGTAGCCATCCGTGCCCGAGACGAGAAGGTGCAGATGCCGCTCCACATGCTGCTGGTCTATCCAGTCGCCGGCACGGACCTGACGACGCCGTCCTACAAGCAGGACGAGCATGCGGTGCCGCTGAGCAAGCCAGCCATCGAGTGGTTTGTGAAGAACACCATCCAAAGCCCGGCCGACCTGCAGGACCCGCGGCTGAACGTTTACGGCAAGGCCAACCTGGCCGGGCTGCCGCAGGCAACGATCATCAACGCGGAGATCGACCCGCTCGCGTCTGACGGCCAATTGCTGGCCGGGAAGCTGCGGGCCGCGGGCGTAAAGACGACGCATGAGTTGTACAAAGGCGTCACGCACGAATTCTTCGGCATGGATGCTGTCGTGGGCAACGCCGCGAAGGCGCAGGACCTGGCCGCACGCGAGCTGAAGGCTGCGCTGGCGGGTGGGACAGGACGCACCAACTAGCGACGTTGACCTGACCCCATATGGTCCTGCCCCCGACTCTGGTCCGGGTGCTATGCGACTTCTCGGGCTGGTTCAGCTTGGTTAGCAAAGG
>JANXRT010000501.1 GCA_025356735.1 Acetobacteraceae bacterium
GGGTTCGTGGTCCACGCCCGCCGTTGGGTGGTCGAGCGATTCTTCGCTTGGATCAACCGCAACCGCCGATTGGCAAAGGACGTCGAGGCGAAGATCGCTTCGGCAGAAGCCTTTCTCTACGCAGCTTCCGCTATCCTACTGCTACGTAGGCTGGCACGTTGAATAACCGATTCGAAACGGACTCTAACTATCAAGACCGAATTCTACCTCAACCCCATACCCAGCCGCCAACTTTCCCAAAGCCGCCCACGTGGAGTCCTCAACCGGAATCCCATTCTCCCCACGCTCGCGCTCCTTCCGGTGCTCGATCTCCCCAGGATAAAGCACCTCCGAAAACCCTTCGGCCGGCGGCGTCGACTTCAAGTAATGCGCGAACTCCGTAACCTCCGTCTTGAACACCTCCAGGTCCCGAAACGCCGAGACCTTGAACACCGCCATGAAGCACCCGTCATTGTGCCGCCCGGTCGGCTCCACCCCATACCCCAACCCGGTCAGCAACCCGGCGAAGATCTCCACCATCGTCCCCAGCCCGTAACCCTTGTAGCCTTCCGTCCCGCCCAGCGGCAGCAGCGCGCCCAACGATGGCCGCGCCCTCCGCCCATCCAGGCGTGGACGGGGCCAGCACAAAACAGAAATCCAGGGCAGAGGCACCGCTTGAATGTCGGAGAAACCGTCAGAAATAGGAGGGCATGGACCAACATCCCAATCTACTCCCCACCAACCAGCTCCCTGGCCTCCCACCAGGCGCCTTCCGCAAGGCCGACCCCTCGCCGGACCCAGCCTTCTACGTCCACCCGCGCCTCGTCACCCACATAGACGACGGCGCCATAGCCGCCGTCACCGCCATCTACCGTGAAATCCTCCCCTCAGGCGGCGATATCCTCGACCTGATGAGCAGCTGGGTCAGCCACCTCCCGCCCGAGACTGAATACCGAAGCGTCACCGGCCACGGCATGAACGCCGCCGAGCTGGAAGCCAACCCGCGCCTGACCGCCCGCATCGTGCAGGACCTCAACGCCAACCCCGCGCTGCCGCTACCGGAAAACGCCTTCGACGGCGCCGCCCTGTGCGTGTCCGTGCAATACCTGCAACGCCCGATCGAGGTCTTCAACGAGGTCCGCCGCGTCCTGCGGCCAGGCGCCCCCTTCGTCGTCTCGTTTTCCAACCGGTGCTTCCCGACCAAGGCGGTGGCGATCTGGCAGGCGCTGGACGGCCCTGACCAGCAGCGCCTGGTAGCCGCCTACATGCAGGAAGCAGGCTTTTCCAACATCACCGGCCGAGCCTCCGTCCCGCCCAAGGGTGACCCGCTATGGGCCGTGATCGGCCACGCCTCCGATTAAAAGCCCAGCTCCGCCTCAACCCCATACCCAGCCGCCAGCTTCCCTAACGCCGCCCATGTGGAATCCTCAACGGGGATCCCATTCGCCCCACGCTCAAGCTCGCGCCGGTGTTCGATCTCCCCAGGATAAAGCACCTCGGAGAAACCCTCGGCCGGCGGGGTGGACTTCAGGTAGTGCGCGAACTCCGTAACCTCCGTCTTGAACACCTCCAGGTCCCGAAACGCCGAGACCTTGAACACCGCCATGAAGCACCCGTCATTATGCCGCCCGGTCGGCTCCACCCCATAGCCCAACCCGGTCAGCAACCCGGCGAAGATCTCCACCATCGTGCCCAGCCCGTAACCTTTGTAACCCTCCGTCCCGCCCAGCGGCAGCAGCGCGCCATCCGGCTTGAACAGCTTGGGGTCGGTGGTGGCACGCCCCTCGCCATCGATGATCCAGCCCGCGGGGACCTGCTGCCCGCGCGCCACCGCCAGGCTGATCTTGCCCGCCGCCACCGCCGAGGTCGCCATGTCGAGGAACAGCTGACCCTCCAGGTTGGAAGGCACCGCGAACGAGATCGGGTTGGTCCCCAGCCGCGCCTTGGCCCCGCCATACGGCGCCACATGCTTCGGGCTGCGGCCGCTGTCGGCGGTGATCATGGCGAAGAAACCCTCCCGCGCCGCCATCAGCGGATAGGACGCCAGCCGGCCGATATGCCCCTGCCGGAACACCGTCGCCGCCGCCAAATTCTGTGTTTTCGCCTTCTCGATCGTCAGCTTCATCGCCCGCTCGGTGGCCACGTAGCCGAACCCCCAATGCCCGTCGATCACCGTCGTCGTCGGGCTTTCCTGGGTGATCGTCCACGGCGCGCCCGGCACGATATGCCCGACCTTGACCCGGTCGATATAGGACGGGATCTGGATGATCCCGTGGC
Organism: Acetobacteraceae bacterium; assembly: GCA_025356735.1. Taxonomy (GTDB): domain Bacteria; phylum Pseudomonadota; class Alphaproteobacteria; order Acetobacterales; family Acetobacteraceae; genus PALSA-911. The sequence continues at coordinate 2,257 of JANXRT010000501.1, forward strand.
TGTCATGCCCGGCCAAATTGGCCTCGATGCAGTGCCGCGCGATGATTTCTGCTTCGTTCGCCGGCGTGCCCGCGGCCTCCAGCAGCACCCGCGCGATCCGGTTCAGGCGTTCGGCCGGCAAGGTCGGCATGGCGTTTCCCCTATTCCCCGCCCCGATGATGCGGCCACGGTTTGGCGCCGACAATAGCTCTGCTAGGCTTCCTCCAACCAGGAAACACAGCCCATGAAACCCGGTCCATGAAACAAAACATCGCCATCGGCCTCGGCATCACCGAGTTCCCGTTCTCCAGCGCCCGGGCGTTCTGGCGCTGGGTCGATCTGTGCGAGCAGGGCGGCATCGACAGCCTGTGGCAGACCGACCGGCTGATCTCGCGCGAGCCGATCCTCGAATGCATGACCATGCTCGCCGCCGTCGCCGGCCGAACCAAGCGCATAAAGTTCGGCGTCAACGTCGTCTCCCTCGCCATGCGCGATCCGGTGCTGCTGGCCAAGCAATGCGCCACCATCGACGTGCTGTCGGATGGCCGCCTGCTGCCAGGCTTCGGCATCGGCAGCCCGCGCGGCCCCGAATGGACCGCCCTGCACCTAGACACCACCACGAGGGGCCGCCGCACCGACGAGGCTCTGGAGATCATTTCTCGACTTTGGAGCCAGGACAGCGTCGATTTCGACGGCCGCCACAACAAGCTCACCGGCGCCTCCATCGCCCCCAAACCGGTGCAAAAGGAACTCCCGATCTGGATCGGCGGCGCGTCCGACGCCGCCATCCGCCGCACTGCCAAATACGGCACCGGCTGGCAGGGTGGCCCCGAAACCCCCTCCCAGATCGCCCCGATTATTTCCGGGATTCGCGCCGCCTCGCTCGCCGCCGGCCGCCCGATCGACGAGGACCATTACGGCGCTGCTTTTCCGTTCCATTTCGGCCGCGCCGACGATCCCGGCATAGCCCGCGCCATGGAAGCCTTCAGAAAACGCACCGGCCAGGAAGCCGAGGACTATTTCGCCATCGGCAACGCCCAAACGATTCAGGACCGCATCGAGGCCTACGTCGAGGCCGGCGCCCAGAAATTCATCCTCCGCCCAATGGCCCGCGACGACGAAGGCATGATGGCCGAGACCCGAAAGATCATCGACGAAATCCTGCCGAGGGTTGCCGCTCGCTGGCCCAAGCCCGCCAAAGCCGCCTGAGGGAGAAAAACAATGCAAATCGGAATCCACCTCCCCCAAATCGGCCGCAAGGCCACGCCCGACTCCATCCGCCGCGCCGCCATCCAGGCCGAGGATCTCGGCTTCGACGACATCTGGGTCAGCGAGCACATCATCATCCCTCAGGGCGCGCCCTACCCACCATCCCCCATATTCTACGATCCCGTCCTGAGCCTGACCTGGGCGGCCGCCTACACCAAGCGCGTCCGCTTAGGCACCACCGTCCTCGTCCTGCCCATGCGCCACCCGCTGCCCTTGGCCAAGGAACTCGCAACCTTGCAGCTCCTGTCAGCGGGAAGGCTGATCCTGGGCGCCGGCGTCGGCTGGATGGAACCGGAATTCGCCGCCCTCGGCATCCCGTTCCACGAACGAGGCCGCCGCATGGACGAAGGCATCGCCATGATGCGCGCCGTCTGGACCGAGGACCCGATCACCTTCCCGACGAAATACATCGACGCCAAGATTGAAAACATGCGGATGCGCCCGCAACCCCCCTTCATCCCGATCTGGATCGGCGGCGGCTCGGACGCCGCCATCGCCCGCGCGCTGAAACACGAAGGCTGGCACGGCACCCGCACCAGC
>JANXRT010000517.1 GCA_025356735.1 Acetobacteraceae bacterium
GTCTGGTCGAAGCCGATGGCCGGAGCGGACAGATCTATTTCATGTCGCGGCCCGTCGAGGATCCAGCCCTTCTCGCGGCCCCAGCACCAGGCCTCCAGCCGCGCGCCCGCGCCGTTGACGATGGCGTGCGGCAGGAAGGCTCGCACGTCCTCCAGCCAGCGTTGGGCTGGCGGCAGCGCCATGACGGCGTGCAGGCCGAGCGCCAGGCGGCGATCTTCTTCCTCGGTGATCTTATAGCCGCTGTCGCCCCGGATGCAGCCGCGAAGGAGCTGGCGCAGGAAAGTCAGGTCGTTCGGATTGGAGCCGTCCAGCGCCTTCAACGGCACGACGCTCGGCACGCCGTTGCGCAGCGCCAGGTAGCTCCCGCCCAGCGCGCGCACGGCGAGCTCGAGCCCGCGATCCTTGTCCCACACCACCGACTGCGCGCCCGAGCGTTCCGCCTGTGCCAGGATGAAGCCGAGCCAGGTCGTCTTGCCGGAACCCGAGCGCCCGGTGACGAGGGTGTTGCCCAGATCGCCGACGTGCAGATGAAAACGGTACGGCGTGCCGCCCATGGTGCGGAACAGCGCGGTCGGCTCGCCCCAGTATCCCCGACGTTCGCCAGTCGGATAGCCGTGCAGCGGCGAGAAGGCGGCGAAGGCCCGCGATGAGACCGCACCGGGGCGGAGCCGCAGCGCGTGGTTGCCGGGGATCATCGACAGGTAGGCCGCCTGGTTGCCGACGCCTTCGCGCGCGACCAGCAGCCCGGCATCCGCGAGATCGCGCCAGGCGGTCGTGACGACCTCGCCCAGCGCCTTCACGGTGTCGGCGAAGACGCACATGGTGAAGCAGTGGTCGCCCATGACCCACTTGCCGGATGCCAGCTCATCGGCGGCGGTGTCGAGTTCCGACGCCTGGCTGAAGGCCTTGTCGCCCGCATGCAGCATCTTGTTCTGCTTGCGGGTCAGGACGGTGTGCCCTTCCGTGGTCGACAGGCAGCGGAACGAGTGCATCACCGTGTGCCGGTAGGGCGTGCCGTGCAGGTGGCCGAACATGCCGGGCCAGAAAGACGACGGATAGTTGCTCATGCCCAGCATCGCCGCGAACTGCGTGGTGCCGGGACCGCGTATCTCGATGGTCTCCCTGCCGAAGATGAGGCGTTCGGACATCATCGCCCGGCCCATGAAGCCGGTGGTCACGCGCACGGGCCGCCAGATGCCGGTGACCGCGAAGACGATCGCCTCGGCGGCCTCGCTGTAGAGCCCGCCGCCGCGCTCGGCCACGCACAGCAGGCGGGGGCTGTAGCGGGACAGGTTCGACGCGATCAGCGCCATGGCGACCTCCAGCCGGCGCACCCGGTCGGCCGGCGCATCGGCCTGCCGGGCAGTGCGGCGCCTGTCCATGCGCTCTCCCACCCAGTCACCGGCCGGGCGGGCAGGGCGGACCTGAACGCACAGCAGGGTGCGGTTGGCATACAGCGCGTGGTCATGGAGCCCGTCGCGGTAGCGCTGATCCAGCGCCTGCGCGAACGCGGTGCGGAACTCGCCGGTGAGATAATCGTCGGGGTTCGCCTCACCGCGACAGGCAAGCGTGGTCAGAATCAGCTCGTCGCGCGCCACCGAGCGCCAGGTCATGTTCAGCCGGTTGTGCAGATAGGCGATGTCGTCCGGCTCGGCCGTCTCCCACGCCGCGCCCTCGACCTCGAACACGGCCAGCACGCTGCCATCGGCGAGCAAGGTGATGCCGTCCTCGATCGGCGTGCGCCATGGGATGTATTTCGCCAGGCGGCGCTCACGCTTAAACACAGACCTGGTACTCCTCGGCGTTCTCGGCGCGGGCGGAGGCGAGGGGGACGAGGGTGGGCGCACCGTAGAGGTCCGCGCCGATACCCTCGCCCTTGGTGACCAGCCAGAGCCGCAGCACGCGAAAGAAGCTCGGGTCCCACATCGCCAACGGGCGCAGCACCGCGTAGTGCAGCAACACGCCGACCAGCCAGTAGTAGGGCGCTCCCATCACCATGCCGAAGAAGAACGTCCCGAGCAGGTTGATGTAGAAGCCTTCCATCGGCACGCCGCGGATCATCGCGGGGCGGGTCGGTGCCAGCCAGAGGGTTTCCCGGTGCACGGCCATGGCTCAGCCGCCGATCATCGTCACGAAGTAGGCGGCCG
>JANXRT010000022.1 GCA_025356735.1 Acetobacteraceae bacterium
CCATGATCGCCAGCTCGCCGGTCCTGGCGCGCGCCACGCCGCCGGAAACGGGCGCGTCGATCATCTCGCCGCCCAGGGCCTCAACCTTTTCGGCCAGGCGCTGGGTGACGCCCGGCTCGCCTGAGCTCATCTCGATGATCACAGTGCCGGGGCGGATCGCCGCCAGCACGCAGTCCTCGGCGTCGGCTAGCACCGAGGACACGATCTTGCTGGTCGGAAGCATGGTGACGACCACATCGCAGGCGGCGGCGAGCTGGCGCAGGCTGTCGGGTGCGAAGCCGCCGACCTGCTGGACGAAGTTGTCGGCGACCTCGCGGCGACTGTCGGCGACTTGCACCGCAAATCCGGCCCGTACCAGGCTGGCGGCCATCGGCCAGCCCATGTTGCCGACACCGATGAAGCCGATCGTCGGACGGGTATCGGGTTCCGGCATCACTCGCCGGCTTTCGCCGCGTCCACTTCCTTGAACACCTCGGTGGCGATCTTGAACGCCTCTAGGCTGGCCGGGATGCCGCAATAGGCGCCGGTCTGCAGCAGTATCTCCTTGATCTCGTCGCGCGTGACGCCGTTGGTCAGCGCCGCCTTGAGGTGCAGCCGAAGCTCGGCGCCGCGGTTGAGCGCCACCAGCATGGCAATGTTGACGATGCTGCGGGTTTTCCGCTCTAACCCAGGCCGACCCCAGATCAGGCCCCACGCGACCTCGGTCGTGAGCTGCTGGAACGAGGCGTTGAAATCGTCGGCGCGGGCCAGCGAGCCATCGACGTAGTCGGCCCCAAGCACGGCGCGGCGGACCTCCAGCCCCTTCTTGAACAGTTCACTCTGGTATTCCGGGCGGTCGGCCATGATGTCATTTTCCCCATGTGTGCAAGAACGCTAGAGATTGGCTTCAACCTCGGCAAGCGCCACTCTGCGAGGTGAAGTCGGGCCGCCATGATCCACTATCCGCTTCCATTATTTGTCGAATTTTGCCAAATTGAGCCGGTGCGTGCCCCATCCAGAAGGTTGTTCCGATTGCTTGCGGTGATCGTTCTCTCGGGGATCGTCGTGGTGATCGCGCTCGGCGCCATCCTGTTGTGGTGGAGCCTTCCTGCCGGCCGCCAGGATGCATCGATCCCGGGACTGTCGGCACCGATCGATATCAGCTTCGACCAGGATGGCGTGCCGCGGATACGCGCCGCCAATGCGGTGGATGCCGCGGCGGCGCTCGGCTTCGTGCATGGCCGCGACCGGCTGTTTCAAATGGATCTGATGCGGCGCGGCGCGGAAGGCCGGCTGTCGGAGCTGTTCGGGCCATCGACGTTGCCGTTCGACCGAACCATGCGGGTGCTGGGATTGCAGCTTCGGGCGGAAATCGACCTTGCCAGCCTGTCGCCGCAGGCGCTAGCGCTGATGGAGGCCTATGCGCGCGGCGTCAATGCCTGGATCGGTGCGGGGGGCCGCTTCAGCGCGCTGGAATTCGTCGTTCTGGGCAAGCCCGAGCCGTGGGACGTGATCGACAGCCTGCTTTGGGGCAAGATGATGGGCCTATGGCTGAGCTCGAACTGGCGCACCGAACTCGCCCGGCTGGCGGTCGCCGGATCGCTGTCGCCGCCGGTCCTGAACAAGGTCTGGCCGCCTGACAGCGGCGTGCTGCCGGCTGATGCCGAGCGGACGGAGAGCCGGCCGAAATTCGCCGGCCACGAGGTCTCGGGCCTCGCCGCACGGCTGCTGGCCAGCCTGCCGGTGTTTCCGGCCAACTTCACGCAGCCGCCGAGCGCGTCCAACGAGTGGGCAGTGGACGGGCGCCACAGTGCAACCGGCGCGCCACTGCTGGCCGGCGATCCGCATCTGGCATTCGGCCAGCCCGGCATCTGGTACCTGGCGCGGATCGAAACCCCCGACGGGTTGCTGGTCGGCGCCACGGCACCCGGTGTGCCGTTCCTGGTGATGGGACATAACGGCCACATCGCCTGGACCTTCACGACCACCGGCGCCGACGTGCAGGACGTCTTTATCGAGACGCCGACCGCGGATGGCGGCTACCTGACGCCGGATGGACCGGTCGCGTTCAAGGTCCGCGAGGAACGCATCCGGGTGCGCGGCCGGCCGGATGAGATTATGGCGGTGCGCGAAACCCGCCACGGCCCGGTGATCTCCGATCTTGACCGTGGGCCTGGCGGCGAGGCCTACGATAGGGGAACAAGGCCAGTGCTCGCGGTCGCGATGGGCAATCTCGCGCCAAGCGATACCGCGGCGGCCGGGCTGCAGGCGTTGAACATCGCGACCGACGTAGATCAGGCGGGCCGCGCCGCCGGCATGATCACCTCGCCGGTGCAGAACATGCTGGTCGCCGACGCCAGCCGGATCGCGCTGTTCGTCACCGGCCGCGTGCCGGTGCGCCGTTCCGGAGACGGGGGCATGGCGATGGATGGCGCCAGCGGCGAGCACGATTGGATCGGGATGGCACAGGGAGAACAGCTGCCGCGTTTCGTGGCGCCGGTCACCGGCCGGCTGGTCAACGCCAACGAGCGCGTGGCGGCGGCCGATTTCCCGGTTTTTCTCGGCCGCGACTGGTTCGGCGACTGGCGGGCGCGGCGTATCCGCGCCCTGCTCGATGGCACCGGAAAGCACACCGTCGAGGGTTTCGCGCGGATGCAGATGGATACGCGTAGCGCCTTCGCCGAGCAGGTCCTGCCCGCCATGCTGATCAGCGAACCGCCCCCGGGCCTACCCGCCGCAGCGCGGGCCTTGCTGGTGGGCTGGAACGGCGACATGGCGGCGGACCTGCCGCAGCCGCTGATCTTCAACATGTGGGTCAGCCGGTTCGGCGCGCTGCTGCTGCAGAAGGCCGGCATCCCGCCGGCAGCCGCGGGTCCGTTGCACGAGACCGTGGCTTATGCGCTGAGCCCGGCCGGCGCCCATTGGTGCGACGGCGACTGCGCGCCGGTGCTGAACGAGGCGCTGATCCAGGCAACCGGGGCGCTGGCCGCCGCTCATGGCGCTGATCCCGCCGCTTGGCGCTGGGGCGAGGCCCACCAGGCGGTGTTCGTCCATCCGGTGCTTGGCCGGCTGCCACTGATCGGCCGGTTCTTTACCTCCCGCTTGGCGGTGCCGGGGGATGACTCCACGCTCGACCGGCAGGGCGGACGGGCGCCGGATTTCGACAGCGTGCACGGCGCCTCATACCGCGCCGTGTACGACCTGGCCGACCTCGACCGCAGCCGGTTTGTCGTGGCACCCGGACAATCGGGCAATCCCTTGTCGGGACATGCGCGCGACTTCATATCAAGGTGGCGTGATGGCGCGACCGTTACCCTTGGCACGCAGCCGGAACGCGTAACGGCGACCCTCCGGCTCATGCCGAATTAAGGAACGGGAAGAATGACACAGGCCTTGGACCCGGTCGGCGCCGCCATACTCGAGGATGACCTCCTGTCACGTGGCGTGCTTTTACGACGCTACGCGGCGTGGTGCATCGATCTGGTGCTGCTCGGTATCGTCACCTTCATGCTTTGGCTGGCGGTGGCGACATTCGGCGTGCTGACCCTCGGGCTGGGTTTTCATATTCTGCCCGTTCTAGCCGCGGTGCCGTTCGGCTACCACTGGTTGTTCCTGTCCAGCCGGATGGCGGCAACGCCCGGTCAGGCGGTGATGGGGCTGGCGATCCGGCGCAACGACGACCTGGCGCTGCCCAACTGGGTCGAGGCCGGGGTATGGACGCTGTTCTACTATCTCACTCTGGCGTTGTTCTTCCCGCTATTGCTGATCGCCCTGTTCACGGTGCGGCATCGTGCGCTGCACGATATCCTCAGCGGCCTGGTGGTAATCCGCAAACGGGCGTTGACCGTGCCGGCCGGCTACTGGAACATGCCCGGCTAGGCGTCATTCAAGATGCGACGGTCAGATGGGACGCATAGCTGGTTGAGGCATGAACTATAAATCACCGCGACGGCCACAATTCTTCTACACCACGGCGCCCCTGCCCTGCCCCTATGTCGCGGGCCGGACCGAGCGCAAGGTCGTCACGGAAATCACCGGGCCTGATGCCGAGACGGTGCACGACCGGCTGTCGCGCGCTGGATTCCGCCGCAGTCACAACATCGCCTACGCCCCGGTATGCCCGTCCTGCCATGCCTGCGTGCCGATCCGCATCCCCGTCGCGACCTTCCAGCCCGACCGCACGCTGCGCAAGATCGGCAAGGCCAATGCCGGGCTGGAGGGCTACGAGGTGCCGGCGCGGGCCACCGCCGAGCAGTTCCAGCTTTTCCAGGCCTACCAGAAAATTCGCCACGGCGACGGCGACATGGCCAGCATGAGTTTCTATGACTACCGCGCGATGGTCGAGGACACGCCGATCGAGACCTTCATTGGCGAATTCCGCGACGCCGACGACCGGCTGATCAGCGCCTGCCTGACCGATCGGCTCGGCGACGGGTTGTCCGCCGTTTACAGCTTTTTCTTGCCAGGGCTGGAGCGCCGGTCGCTCGGCACCTACGCGATTCTGTGGCTGATCGAGCGAGCGCGGGCGTTGGGATTGCCTTATGTGTATCTTGGTTACTGGGTCGCCGAGAGCCGCAAGATGGCCTACAAGGCGCGGTTCCGGCCCAGCGAAATCCTGATGGGCGGATCCTGGCGGGTGCTTACCGAAGGCGAGATTACCGGTTCCGCGGATGCCGAGGTCCTCACGCCGCAGACCGCAGGGTGAGCCGACGCGAAGTCGTGGGATCGTAATTCAGGTTCCTACCTTGAAGTCGCATTTAGGATTCAGCGGGTGCAGCACCTTGGCGGCTTCGGTGGTCGCCAGGATCTTGTAGTAGTCCCACGGGCCGCGGCTTTCCGCCGGGGTCTTGACCTGGACCAGATAGGCCGGGAACGAGCCCCTGCCATCGGCGCGGACCGAGCCGGCGCCGAATGCATCATCCTCGGTCGGCATTGCCTTCATCCGTGCGACGGTCGCTGCACCGCTGCGCTTGGCCTCGACCGGGCCCATCGCCGCTACGATCTTGAGGTAGTGGAGGATGCTCGAATACGAGCTGGCATGGGCCTCGTTCGGATAGTTCTTGGGTGAGAACGGCAGCAAGCGCTTGGTGAAGGCGCGGGTGCGGTCGTTACGATCCCAGTAGAAAGTTTCGGTGCCGATCAGACCCTGCGCGACCTCAAGCCCGAGCGCATTGACGTTCTGCAGAAACAGCAGCATCGGCACTATCTTCATCTTTTTGTCGAGGCCGAATTCCTTGGCTTGCTTGATGCAGTTCTCAGTGTCGGCACCGGCGTTAGCGAGGCCCAGCACCTTGGCGCCGCTCGCCCCAGCCTGCTGCAGGAACGCCGAAAAATCCGTGGTTTCCGGAAACGGGTAGCGCAATGCGCCGTTGACGCGGCCGCCCGCATTGCGGACCACGTCCGAGGTTAGCTCCTCCAGCGAATGGCCGAACGCGTAGTTGGCGGTGATGAAAAACCACGAATCGCCACCGGCCTTGACCACCGCGTTGCCAGTGGATTGGGCGTTCTCGTAGGTGTCAAAGCTCCAGACGATGGTGTTCGGACTGCATTGCTGATCGGTCAGCGACGACACTGTGGCCGACGCGTTCAGCATGATCTTGTCCTTCTGGCGCACGACCTCGGCGACAGCCAGCGCCACCGAGGAGGTCGGAACGTCGGCGATGACATCGACCCCGTCGCTGTCGATCCACTGGCGCGCGATCGAGACGCCGATGTCAGGTTTGTTCTGATGGTCGGCTGCGAACACCTCGACGTCGAAATCCTTACCCGAGACACCGAAGTCGAGCAGCGCCAGCTTGGTCGCGGCGACCGAGGTCGGGCCGGTGTTGTCGCGGTAGTTGCCGGACAGGTCGGTCAGCACGCCGATTCTGATCTTCGGCCGCGACTGCGCACGCGCCGATAGGATGGGTGCGGCCGATAGCGCCGCGGTAGTTGCCAAAAGTCCACGACGGGTGAAACGCATCGATACTCCTTCCCATTATCAATCACGGCGTGCCGGTTTTGGTACCGATCTGCGGCAAAACGATATCAGGTAGCGACAAGGGATCAAAATGGTTTATTCGAACCGATTGGATCGGGGAAAGCCGTTCGGCGGCAAGCGGCCAGTCTGGCCACGCTCGCCGCGCCAATCGCGCAGGTTGGTTTCGGTGCGGGTCTTTTCGCCGAGCCGCCAGCTCAGGCCGTCGGAGAGCCGGAATACGCGCGCGTCGGAAAGCCCGCCTTCCTTGTAGCGCTGCAGGATGACGCCGGCGCCGCGCGACAGCTCCGGCACCTGCTCGATCGGGAATACCAGCAGCTTTCGCGAGGTGCCGATAATCGCGACATGATCGCCAGTTGCCGGCACGCAGATCATCGCCTCCTCATCCGGCTTCAGGTTCAGGATGGTCTTGCCGGTCCGCTTTTCGGCCACCAGTTCGGCACCGGCGATGATCAGGCCGCGCCCGGCGGAGGACGCGACCAAGTATTTGCCCGTCGGCGCCAGGATGAACAACGCCGCGACATCGTCCTCGTTGGTCAGTTCGACCAGCAGCCGGATGGCCTGGCCGTCGCCGCGGCCGCGCGGCAGGTCGGCGGCGCGCACCGTGTAGGCGCGGCCGTTGGTGCCGAACAGGCACAGCCGGTCGGTGGTTTGGCAGGGAAGAAACAACTTGAGCCGGTCGCTCTCCTTGAACTTCAGCTCCGCAGCGTCGGCGAGATGGCCTTTCACCGCGCGTATCCAGCCCTTCTCGGACAGGATCACGGTGATCGGCTCGCGCTCGACGAAGGCTTCGTTCGAGACCTCGATCGCGGCAGGCGGCAGGCCGAGTTCGGTGCGCCGCGCGCCGAGCCTGCCGGCGCCGAATTTCCTCGCGGTATCGGAAATTTCCTCTGATACGCGTTTCCAGCGCAGCCTGTCGCTACCGAGCAGCGCCTCGATCGATTTCTGCTCCTTGGTCAGCGTGGCGTGTTCGCGGCGAATTTCGATCTCCTCCAGACGGCGCAGGCTGCGCAGGCGCATGTTGAGCACCGCCTCAGCCTGGATGTCGGAAATCTCGAACCGGCGGATCAGCGCGGCCTTGGGTTCATCCTCTTCACGAATAATCCGAATAACCTCGTCGAGGTTGAGATAGACCGCCAGGTAACCGTCCAGCACCTCCAGCCGCCGGGTGATCGCGGCCAGCCGGTGGTTGGACCGGCGCACCAGCACTTCCAGCCGGTGGTTAAGCCAGGCGCGCAGAACATCGACCAAGCGCATCACCCGCGGGGTGCGCGTCGCATCCAGCACGTTCATGTTGAGCGGAAAGCGGCTTTCCAACGGGGTCGCGCGGAACAGCGTCTCCATCAGCATGGCGGGCTCGACGGCACGGGTCTTGGGCTCCAGCACCAGGCGGATGTCCTCGGCGCTTTCGTCGCGGATATCGCCGAGCAGCGGCAGCTTCTTCAGCTCCATCAACTCGGCGATCTGCTCAATCAGCCGCGCCTTCTGAACCTGGTAGGGGATCTCGAACACGACGATCTGCCAGGCGCCGAGCTTGCCTTTCTCGACACGGTATTGGGCGCGGACACGAAAGCCGCCGCGGCCGGTCTCGTAAGCGGACAGGATCGACGCGCGGTCCTCGACCATCAGTCCGCCGGTTGGAAAATCGGGTCCCGGCATATGGGCCAGCAGGTTGGCGGTGGTCGCTTTAGGGTTGGCGATCAGGTGCAGCGCAGCGGCACAGACCTCGCCGGCGTTATGTGGCGGGATCGAGGTCGCCATGCCGACTGCGATGCCGGCCGAACCATTGGCCAGCAGGTTTGGAAACGCGCCCGGCAGCACGACCGGTTCGTGCTCCTCGCCGTCATAGGTCGGGCGGAAATCGATCGCGTCCTCGTCGATGCCGGCGAGCAGCGCCTTGGCGACCTCGGTTAGGCGGGCTTCGGTGTACCGCATGGCGGCCGCGTTATCGCCGTCGATGTTGCCGAAGTTGCCTTGGCCCTCGACGAGCGGAAAGCGCGCGGCGAACTCCTGCGCCAGCCGTACCAGCGCGTCGTAGATCGAGGCGTCGCCGTGCGGGTGGAACTTGCCCATTACGTCGCCGACGACGCGGGCGCACTTCTTGAACGCCGCCGCCGGATCAAGCTTGAGCTGGTGCATGGCGTAGATCAGCCGGCGATGCACCGGCTTCAGCCCGTCGCGCACGTCCGGCAGCGAGCGCGACATGATCGTGGACAACGCATAGGCCAGATAGCGCTCGCTGAGCGCGTCCGACAGGCTGGCGTCCTCAATTCTTCCAATCAGGTCATCAGGCATCTTGTTGTTCCGTATCAGAATTTTCCGAACCGCCAGCCAGTGCGGCGACACGATCGTACAGCATCCGGCGGGCCTGCGGCAGGTCCCGATTCTGGTGGCCGAACGCGTCTCGCTCCAGAAAATGCCCGGTCAGGCGTAGGCCGTCGCGCCAGTCGGCGGCATCGGAGCCGTCGGTGCCGGTCAGGAAGCCGGGCAGCCGCAGCAGCCGGTGCCGCCATGCGGCGGACACCGCCGCAGTGACGGCGCGGCCGGTGCGCGGCGACACGAAGGCCAGGTTGGCGACCTCACCTGTCATGGCGCAGGCAGACAGATCCAACCCATAGCCGAGATCGGACAGCAGCGCCGCCTCCCACCGTACCACGTCCGGCAACATGACGCTGCCGAGCGGCATGCGCGGCACCAGGGCTAGCAGAAGCTGGAACACGCGCGCGTGCGGTTCGCGCTCCGGCAATGCGCCTTCCGCGACTGCACAAAGCGAAGACAGCATTGCCAGCGCTAGCGCGTCGTCCATCGCCATCGCGGCACCGGCATGGACCAGTTCGCCAGTGAAATTGCCGAGCTGGTCGGTAAGGCGCGCCACCCAGCGCACCAGGACCAGGTTGCCCGGCTGCCAGGTCGAGGCCCCGGCGCGTGAGTTGCCGCCGCGCACCAAGCCGCGATGCAGCCCGTGCGCCTCGGTCATCAGGGTAACCACGGCGTCACCCTCGCCAAACGGGCGCGCATCCAGCACGATGGCGGGAGCTTCCCATTCCATGGCGGTGAAAACTCCTGTTTTGAAACGCCGCGACTTTCAATTCCACGCCGGCGTGACATCTGTAGCAGAGGCAGACCTCTGGAGGCGATATGGCTACAGGATACAGGCCGGCAATGGCGATCGCGCTGATCCTGTCGCTTGCCGGCTGCGAGACCGCCCCGCCGCAGACGCCAGCGGCCGAGTTGACCGCGCTTCGTCCCGCCGCGGAGTGCAGCGCGGTCCTGCCGCCGTTTGGCCGCTACTACTATCCCGGCGAAAACCCACGGTTCGCCGAGTACATCCCGCCGGATGGGCGCATCGTGCAGCGCAATGACGGCGGCTGGTGCGTGATCCGCTACACCTCGTCGTTCAACGCCTCGGTAGATGTGCCGGCTCTAGGCTTGGAAACGCCGCCGCAACACGGCGAGGTCAAGCTCGGGCATATCGGGCCGGTGCTATGGATCGCCTATCGCCCGCAGCCCGGCTACAGCGGCGGCGACTCCTTCGTTGTCCGGCAGATTTCGCCGCAGCCCTGGGACGTGCCGGTGCGCGTGATCGTCGGCTCCAAACCGGCGTAAGCCGGTCAGGCGGCGGCGCCGGACAGCACGTCGCCGAATAGCTCCCAACTTTTGCCGTTCCAGCGCATCAGCCGGACCTGTCCGATGGTGTGGTAGTTGGTCGGGCTGGTGTTGATGCGGATGCCCGGCAGCAGCGTCGGTATCTCGACGTTCTTCATGTTGGTTGCTTGACGCATCAGGTTCTCGCGTGAGAAGTCGTTGCCGCACTGGCGCAGGCAGGCGATCATCGTCATACCGGCGCCATAGCCATAGACGTAGAAGGCATCGTTGAGGTCGGCGCCGGGCAGGTATTTCTGCATCACGCGGCGCCATTGCGCGATGCCGGGATCGTCCTTCCAGGCGGGGTCCGTCGGGTCCTTGTAGTAGGTGTTGCTGATCAGCCCGATCGCCTTTTCGGGACCGGCCGGCTCCATTACCGCGCCGACCGAGATCGAGACGTTGGTGAGTAGGTGCAGCGGCTTCCAATCCATGGACGCGATCTTGCGAATGATCTGCGCCGCGAACTTCGGCGTCGCCGCCGACAGCAGCGCGTTGACGCCGGCCTCCTGCAGCGAGATCGCCTGGCTGTCGATCACGGTGTCGGTGACCTCGTAGGAAACCACCTTCACCTTGTCGAATTTCGCGCCTAGCACGTCGCGAAAGCCGCTGACGTAGTCCTTGCCGAAATCGTCGTTCTGATAGAGGATGCCGATCTTGGCATCGGGCTTCGTCTTCAGGATGTACTGGGCGAAGATGCGCGCCTCGACCCGGTAGCTCGGCTGCCATCCTAACGTCCAGGGATAGCCGACGGGATCCTGGAACTTGTCGGCGCCCGATCCCACGAACAGGTCCGGCACCTTCTTCTGGTTGACGTATCTAAGGAACGCGGTGTTCGCCGCAGTGCCCAGCGTGTTGCTGAGGCAGGCGACCTCGTCCTGCTCGACCAGCCGGCGCACCTGCTCGATCGCCTTGGGCGGCGAGTAGCTGTCGTCGTAGCAAAGGAACTTCACCTTCCGCCCGGCAATGCCGCCCTCGTCGTTGAACCACTGCCAAGCCGCACCCTGCGCGCGGCCAATGGCGCCGTAGGCTGATGCCGGCCCGCTGAACGCCGCGGTGCTGCCGATGCGGATTTCAGTGTCGGTCACGCCCGGTGAGCTTTCTGCCCGCGCAACGTATGGCATGGCCGGAACGAAGACCGCGGTGGCGGCGCCCAGCAGGGTTCTTCTGCGCATCATGTTCGCTCCCGGTTGACCGCCGCAGGCAACAGGAAGCATAGGGCTCTACCCCAAACCCCGCTAAGGGCAAGCCCTTAGAACCCATTCCTTAAGTAAGGCGGGTCCAGGAGCGCTTCTCCTGGCGGGTTTGGGCAGAGCCCATGCTTACTTTCTGCCTGCGGCGTCCGCCTAGTCGGCACCGGCTATTCCTTATCGTCAAGCCCGATCGCCCGCAGCCGGGCGCGCTCCTCGTCCCATCCGGCGCGTTCCTTGACGTTGAGGAACAAATGCACCTCGCGCTCGAGCAGAGATTTGAGTTGCTTGCGGGCCAAGGCACCAATCTCGCGGATGCGCGCGCCTTTCTCGCCGATCAGGATCGCCTTGTGGTTGGCGCGGCCGACATAGATCGTGGCCTCGATCCGCACTGAGCCGTCCTTCTTTTCGGCGAAACTCTCGGTCTCGACGGTGGTGCCGTAGGGGATTTCCTCGTGGATTTGCAAGAATATCTGCTCACGCACGATCTCGGCGGCCAGCAGCCGGTCCGGCAGGTCGGTAAGTTCGTCCTCGGGATAAAGGTGCGGACCCAAGGGCAGCGATGAGGCAAGCGCGTCGAGCAGCCGGTCGAGCCCGTCGCCGTTGGCGGCGCTGACCATGAAGGTCTGCTCAAATGGCACGATCGCGTTCATCTCGGCGGTCAGCGGCAGCAGGCGTTCCACCGGGATCAGGTCGGATTTGTTGAGCACCAACCAGGCGCGGCGGTTGGCTTGGGCCAGGCGCTCGGCGATGCCGCGCACCGCCTCGTTGGCGCCGGCCTTGGAGTCGACCAGCAGCAGCGTGAGGTCGGCATCCTCGGCCCCCGTCCAGGCGGCGGCGACCATGGCGCGGTCAAGTCGGCGCCGCGGCCGAAAGATGCCGGGGGTATCGACCAGCAAAATCTGCGTCGAGCCGCCGTCGGTGCTGCCCCGCATCAGGATGCCGAGCACGCGGAACCTCGTGGTCTGCGCCTTCGGGCTGACGATCGACAATTTGGCGCCCACCAGTCGGTTGAGTAGCGTCGATTTGCCGGCGTTCGGCGCGCCGACGATGGCGGCAAAGCCGCATCGCGTGATCGTCATGTCTTTACCTGTTCCAGCAGATCGGCCGCGGCGAGTTGCTCGGCCAGGCGTTTGGCGCCGGCCGTGCCCGAGCCAATTCGGCCGGCAAGCTGCACGGTGATGACGAAGGATGGGGAGTGCGAGGGGCCGGTGCGGGATGCCACGACATAGGCCGGCAGCGGCAGGCCCTGGCGCTGCGCCCATTCCTGCAGGCCGGTCTTGGCATCCTTCGGCGCATCGACCTGGGTCGCCATTGCGGATTCGAAGGCGCGGCGGACGAACTTCCGCGCCGGCTCCAGCCCGGCGTCGAGGAACATGGCGCCGAGCGACGCCTCCAGCGCATCGGCCAGCACCGAGGCCGATCCAGTGACGCCGGCGCGTGCCTCACCCGGGGATACGTTCAGCGCGGCGCCAAGGCCGATTTCCTCGGCGATCGCCGCCAGCACCGGCTGCGACACAAGGTGGCCGAGGCGGCGGCCGAGACCGCCCTCCTGCTCATCCGGAAAACGCTCGATCAGCCATTCCGCCATCACCAGCCCGAGCACGCGGTCGCCGATGAATTCCAGTCGCTCGTTCGAGCCGCCGCCCTGGCGGGATCGCTGGAAGGCCGCAGAACGGTGAGTCAGGGCTTCGCGCAACAAGTTGGGGCGGGCGAAGCTGTGGCCGAGGATTGCCTCGAATTCGGTCGGCTCAGGTGCGGATATAGGCTGGACGGCCAAGCTTAATGCACACCCGAGAACAGGCGCGACCACCTTATCTCGAACGGCCACTGCCAGATTTCCCAGATCGGGTACTGCCCGTCGGCGGAAAAGAAGATGAACTCGGCGCGGCCGACCAGATTCTCGATCGGCACGAAGCCGACGGCGTTCAGCACCCGGCTGTCCAAGCTGTTGTCGCGGTTGTCGCCCATCGCGAACACGTTGCCCTCCGGCACCTTATATTCCTGGGTGTTGTCGAGCGGCCCATCGTCGGACGCCTTCAGGATCGGGTGCTTCACCCCGTTGGGTAGCGTCTCGATGTAGCGCTTGAGCATCATCTGGGTGCCGTCGCCGTCGGCGACGTAAGTCCCAGCCGGCTCGCGCGGCACGATGGCGCCGTTGATGTAGAGCTGGCCGCCGCGCATCTGGATGCGATCGCCGGGCAGGCCGACAATGCGCTTGATGTAGTCGGTGGAGTTGTCGCGCGGCAGCTTGAACACCGCGACGTCACCGCGGTCCGGCACGCGGCCGAAGATGCGGCCGGAGAACAGCGGCGGCGAGAACGGCAAGGAAAAGCGCGAGTAGCCGTAGCTGAACTTCGAGACGAACAGGTAGTCGCCGACCAGCAAGGTCGGGATCATGCTGCCGGACGGGATGTTGAACGGCTCGACGATCACGGTGCGGATGCCGACGGCGATCAACCCGGCGAACACCAGGGTCTTGATGTTCTCGGCCCAGCCTTCGGAGCTTTTTGACTTCGCCGCCACTTTTGCCATGTCGTCAGGAACTTTCGAGGGCTGAAATCCGGCGGATCAAGCGCATCGGGCCTGTAGCTGTCAAGCGATGTCAACCGGCACGGCACTCAGGATGACCTGGGCATAGGCATAGGGGTATTCGTCGGTCATCGTCACCGCGATCATCGGCTTCATGCCCGGCGGCGTCAGCGCCGCCAGACGCTGGGCGGCGCCGCCGGTGAA
This sequence comes from Acetobacteraceae bacterium, assembly GCA_025356735.1. Taxonomy (GTDB): domain Bacteria; phylum Pseudomonadota; class Alphaproteobacteria; order Acetobacterales; family Acetobacteraceae; genus PALSA-911. Next base: position 13,525 of record JANXRT010000022.1, read on the forward strand.
CAGCATGGTCGGCTGACCACCCGGCTTGTTGACCACAGCCAGATCGGCGAAAAAGACGCCCCGCCGAAAGCCCGTGCCAAGGGCCTTGGCCGCCGCTTCCTTGGCAGCAAAGCGCTTGGCGAAGGTCGGCGCGCGCAGCCGCTCGGCGCGGCGCATCGCCCGCGCGCGCTCGACGGGCGTGAAGATGCGCTCCAGGAACTTGTCGCCGAAGCGCTCCATCGCGCGCTCGATCCGGCGGATGTCGCAGATGTCCGAGCCGAGGCCGAGGATCATCAGCCCTTCGCGCGCTCGACCTGGGTGATGCCTGCGGCACCGCGCAGCCCGGCGATGACGGTGGACAGGTGGCGGATGTCGCGCACATCGACATCGACCAGGACCTCGAAGAAGTCCTGCTGCCGGTTGACGATCTTGAGGTTCATCAGGGTGCCGTCATGCTTGACGATGGCGTTGGTCAGGCTGGCGAGCGCGTTCGGAGAGTTGGCCGCGATGACGCTGATCCGGCCCGTATGCTTCGCCTGGTCGCCGTTCGGCCTGGCGCCGGCGGGTGCGGGCTCGATGTCCCAGTCCACGTCGATGAAGCGTTCCGGCGTGGCGGCGAAGCTTTCCAGCGTCTGGCAATCATTGGTGTGGATCGTGACGCCCTTGCCGGTGGTGACGATGCCGACGATGCGGTCACCCGGCAGCGGGTGGCAGCAGCCGGCGTAGTGCACCGCCATGCCCGTGACCAGGCCGCGGATCGGCATCCCGGCATCGGCCTCGTGGCTGCGGGCGGATGTGCGCGGCGGCAGGGCCGGCACCATGCGCGGCGCGCGGGGCGCCTGGCGAAGCTCCGGGTAGGCGGTGTGGACCACATCCTTCGGCCCAATATTGCCGTTGCCCACCGCGACATAAAGATCGTCCAACGCATTGAACTTAAAGTGCTTCAGCACCGGCTCTAGCGCCTTGTCGGAGCCGTCCAGCCCCTCTTGGCGGAAGCCACGGACCAACGCCGTGCGGCCCTGGTCGATATGCTGCTGACGCTGCTGAGTCTGGACGTAGCGGCGAATGCGGGCGCGTGCCTTGCCGGTGACAACGAACCGGTCCCATTGCGGCGAAGGCGTGCCGCTGCGCGAGGTCATTATCTCGACCTGGTCGCCGTTCTGCAGCTCGTGGCGCAGCGGCAACAGACGCCCGTTGACCTTGGCGCCGACGCAGGTATCGCCGACCTGGCTGTGCACGGCGTAGGCGAAATCGACCGGGGTGGCACCACGAGGCAGCTGGATCAGCTGGCCCTTGGGCGTAAAGCAGAACACTTGGTCGCCGTAGAGCTCGAGCTTGGTATTGGCCAGGAAGTCGTCGGGTGCGGCGGAGTTGTCGAGGATTTCGAGCAGATCCTGCACCCAGCGGAAGCGTTTAAGGTCGCTGACCGAGGCGTCGTTCTGCTTATACAGCCAGTGCGAGGCGACGCCGTTCTCGGCCACGTCGTGCATCTCCGGCGTGCGGATCTGGACCTCGATCTTCTGGTTGCGCGGCTCGCGCAGGGTCACGCCGGTATGCAGGCTTTGATAGGCGTTCGACTTCGGCGTCGACATATAGTCCTTGAACCGGCCGGCGATCACCGAGTAGGCCGAGTGCACGGCGCCCAGCGCCACGTAGCAGGCATCCTTGGTCGGCACCACGACGCGGAACGCCATGATATCGGACAGCTGCTCGAACGCCACGTTGCGGCGCTGCATCTTCTCCCAGATCGAATACGGTGACTTCTCGCGGCCGCTGATCTCGATCACCTGGGCGCCGGCCTCCTCGCAGACCCGCACCAGTTCGCCACGCAGCTCCTCGATCACGTCGGCGCCCTGCCCGCGCAGGAAGTTCAGCCGCGCCTGGATGGTGTCGAACGCCTCTGGCTCCAGCTGCGCGAAGGCCAGCGTCTGCAGCTCGGTCTTGAGGCTGTCCATGCCGATGCGCTCGGCCAGCGGCGCGTAGATCTCCATCGTCTCGCTAGCGATGCGCTTGCGGCGTTCCGGCGACGCCACGAAATGCAGGGTGCGCATGTTGTGCAGCCGGTCGGCCAGCTTGACCAGCAGCACGCGGATGTCGCGGCTCATCGCCAGCACCAGCTTGCGAAAGTTTTCCGCCTGCTTGGTGCGATCGGACTGGACCTCAAGCCGGGTCAGCTTGGTCACGCCATCGACCAGGGCAGCGATATCGCGGCCGAATCGCGCCTCGATGTCGGCCAGCTTGACCGGCGTGTCCTCGATCACGTCATGCAGCAGGCCGGTGACGATGCTGGCGGTATCGAGCCCATAGCCCGCGAGGATGTCGGCCACGGCAACCGGGTGGCTGATGTAGGGATCGCCATTGTCGCGCTTCTGCGAACCGTGCGCCTTCATCGCCAGCACGTAGGCGGCATCAATCAGCCCGATATCGGCGCGGGGATCGTAGGCATAGACCTTTTCAGTCAGTTCGAACTGGCGGATGACGGCCGGACGCTCACGCGAGCCGGGGTGCGGCTGGCCGTCCGGAGCGAAGACGCGGGACAAGGATGCGGGTGCGGGGACCTGTCGTCCGTTCGCGCCCATTGCCATGTTCCCTGCGTTCTCCTAACGACCCATCGATGTGGTGTGGCTGATGGTCAGCGGCGAGGACGGCCGCCGAGTTCGGCCTCGATCGCCGCCTCGATGTCGTCGGGCGACATCTCCTCGCCATCGACCGGCAGGCTGGCCAGCTCCTCGTCGGCCGACATGTCCTGCAACCCGAAGATGTTCTGGTCGGTCGGAATGAGGTCCAGCACCTCCTCGTCGGCGGGCTCTGGCTCAGGCGCGCGCGACAGCGACTTTATCAGATCCTGCTCCAGGCCATGCAGGCCGATGGTCTCCTCAGCAATCTCGCGCAGGGCGACGACAGGGTTCTTGTCATTGTCGCGATCGACCGTCAGCTCCTCGCCGCGGCTGAGATTGCGCGCCCGCTGGGCGGCGAGCAGCACCAGCTGAAATCGATT
>JANXRT010000050.1 GCA_025356735.1 Acetobacteraceae bacterium
TCGGTGAGGAGCTTGTCCTCGGCGCGGGCTTGTCCGCAAAAAGCCAGCTGTGCGGCGACGATCGTTGTGATGCAGATGAAACCGGTCCGACTTCGGAACATGTTCACGGTGTTTCCTCCCACGAAGGATTGAACTTCATTACGGCATAGTTTCCGCCCGCGCGCGAGTTGGCGCGAATTGGATGCCGGGGCCGGTTTTGTTGTGGTGGTGGAGATGGTGGGTTGCGCAAGGGCTTACCCACCCCACGGATCTAGGACTTCTTTCTTGCTTCGTTATTTGCCATGACGGTAGGATGGGGCATGGAAAATTGTCCCGATCTGGCTGCCAATCCGAAAACCGATTGGGCGCAGGTGCTGCCCGGAAAAGTGTTTGCCAAAATTTTCCGCGTGTTTCGACTGGTGAGATAAAGCTTTTGAAAACGCGTGCTGAGATGGGGTTGAGACGGTCTCTGGCGGGTGGTGTGGCCCTCTCCCCCCGGCCCTCCCGCAAGGGGCGGAGCCCGGCCTTGCTTACCTACGGAAACAGCCCCCGCAACCGCTTCCCCGCCCTGACCTTCTCGACGCCGATCGCCATGGCGGCGGTTCGGTTGGATACCCCGTCGGCGCGGGCTCGGCGGGCGACCTGCTGGTAGGCGCCTTCGAGCAGGGTTTCGAGCCGGGTGTTGACCTCGGTTTCGGACCAGAAGAGCTGCTGCAGGTCCTGGACCCACTCGAAGTAGGAGACGATGACGCCGCCGGCGTTGGCCAGGATGTCGGGGATGATGAAGATCTCGTCGTTGCGTTGGTCGAGGATGGCGTCGGCGTCGGGGGTGGTCGGGCCGTTGGCGCCCTCGGCCAGGATGCGGCAGCGGATCCGGGCCGCGTTGTCGGCGGTGATGACGCGTTCCAGGGCGGCGGGAACGAGCACGTCGCAGGGTTGCAGGAGGAGCTCGGCGGGGTCGATGGCGGCCTCGGCGCTGTAGCCGGCGAGGGTGACGTTGGCGGCGACGTGCTTCTCGATGGCGGCGATGTCGAGGCCGGCGGGGTCGTAGTAGGCGGCGGTGTGGTCGCTGACGCCGGTGATGGTGAGGCCGTGGCGGGCGGCGAGCGTGTAGGCGGCGACGCTGCCGACGTTGCCGAAGCCCTGGACGATGGCGGTGGCGTTCTGGCTTTTGAGGCCGATGGTGTCGCAGGCGCGGCCGACGAGGTAGGCGACGCCGCGGCCGGTGGCCTCGCGGCGGCCGACCGTGCCGCCAATGGCGACCGGCTTGCCGGTGACGATCTCGGTGACGGCGTGGCCCTGGTGAACCGAGTAGGTGTCCATGAACCAGGCCATGACCTGCTCGTTGGTGCCCATGTCGGGGGCCATGACGTCGGTCTGCGGGCTGACGAAGGGGATCATCTCCTGCATGTAGCGGCGCGAGACGGCTTCCAGCTCGCGCATCGACAGGGTGCGGGGGTTGCAGGCGACGCCGCCCTTGGCGCCGCCGTAGGGCAGCCCGGCGAGCGCGCATTTCCAGCTCATCCAGATGGCGAGGGCGGCGACCTCGCCGATGTCGAGGTCGGGGGAGAAGCGCGTGCCGCCCTTGGTCGGGCCCAGGGTGAGGTGGTGCTGGACGCGGTAGCCCTGGAAGACCTCGGTGCGGCCGTCATCCATGTGGATCGGGACGGAGACGGTGATGGCGCGCTTGGGATAGAGCAGCCTGGCGCGCTCGTCATGGGGGATTTCGAGGTGGTCGGCGATGATGGCGAACTGGGTGCGCGCCATCTCGAAGACCGGGCCGGTGTAGATGGTCATTGCATCTCCGATATTGGCGCGGGCTTCGGCCTACGGGGCGGCGAGCAGGTTGCGGATGCGGCGGGTGAGGGTTTTGAGGGTGAACGGCTTGGTCAGCACGTGCATGCCGGGTTCCAGTTCACCCTCGCGGATCACCGTGGCCTCGGCGTAGCCGGTGATGAACAGCACCTTGAGCTCGGGCCGGAGCGTTCGGGCGGCGTCGGCGAGCTGGCGGCCGTTCATGCCGCCGGGCAGGCCGACATCGGTTATCAGCAGGTCGATGCGGGCGCCGGATCGCAGGATGCCGAGGCCGGACACGCCGTCCGCCGCCTCGATCGCGGTGTAGCCGACCTCGACAAGGGTTTCGGCCACGAGCGCGCGTATGGTCGGCTCGTCATCGACGACGAGCACGGTTTCGCCGAACCCCGGCGTCGGGGTTTCGCCCGGTTGGACGGGGGCCGGGTCGGGATCGGCGACGCCCTGATGGCGGGGCAGATGGAGGCAGACCATGGTGCCCTGACCAGGTTCGGAGTGGATGCGGGCCTGGCCGCCCGATTGCTGGGCGAAGCCGTGGATCATCGACAGGCCGAGCCCGGTGCCGACGCCGATCGGCTTGGTGGTGAAGAACGGATCGAAGGCGCGGCGGGCGACCTCCGCAGTCATGCCGGCGCCGGTATCGGTGACGGACAGGACCACGTAGTCGCCGGGCGGCAGGTCGTGCTCGTTGGAGCGGGTGTTGGCGGCCTCGATCAGCAGGCGGCCGCCGGCGGGCATGGCGTCGCGCGCGTTGATGCACAGGTTGAGCAGCGCGTTCTCCATCTGATGGGCGTCGATCAGGGTGGTCCAGAGGCTGCCGGCGGCGGCGACGCGGACCGCGATGTGGGGCCCGACGGTGCGGCTGATGAGCTCCTCCATGCCGGCGATCAGGTGGTTGAGGTCGGTCGGCCGGGGGCTGAGCGTCTGGCGGCGCGAGAAGGCGAGCAGCCGGTGGGTCAGGGACGCGGCGCGCCTGGCGGCGTCCTGCGCCATGCCGATGTAGCGGCCGAGTTCCTGGGTGCGGCCCTGTTCGAGGCGCTTGTGGAGGATTTCCAGGCTGCCGGTGATGCCGGTCAGCAGGTTGTTGAAGTCGTGCGCCAGGCCGCCGGTGAGCTGGCCGACCGCCTCCATCTTCTGCGACTGGCGCAAGGCCTCCTCGGCGCGCAAGCGCTGGAGCGAGGTCCAGGTGCGTTCGCCTACCTCCTCGATCAGCGCGACCTCGTCGTCGGTCCAGATGCGCGGCTGCGGGTGGTTGACGAAGAGGATGCCGGCCAGGCGGCCATCCCGGATCAGTGGCGTGTCGATCAGCGCGCGGGTGGCGATGCCGGCATAGGCGGTCGGGGTCGATCCGACGGTGAGCGGGTCGGTCGCGGCGTCGTTGATGCGCACGATCCGGCCGGCCCGCAGCGAAGCGGCCATGCCCCGGCCGAAATCGTCCAGCCGGTGGGTTCCGACGACGCTCACGGAGCCGTCGGAACACCAGTCCTCGTCAACCGTGACGTGGTCGCCGGAGGGATCGACCACGGCATAGCCGACGCAGCCGGTGTCGAGGTAGCAGCCGAGCTTTTCCGCGGCGATGGCGGTGAGGGCACGCGGGTCGGTGGCGCCGCGCAGGGCGTCGCCGAGTTCCGAGCGGAACTGCTGGCGTGCCTCGCGCTCACGCGATGCGATTTGGGCCAGGACCCGGTCTGTGGCTTCCTCGACGACGCAGAACATGCCGACGACGGCCCCGCGTTCGTCGCGCAGCGGCATGTAGGAGAACGACCACCAGGTCGGTTCGGGATAGCCGTTGCGGGTCGAGATCAGCGGCAGGTTTTCCAGCCGGGAGCCCTCGCCACGGAGCGCCTTGGCGACGATAGGTTCGATGTCGGGCCAGAACTCGGGCCACAATTCGGCGAAGGGCTGGCCGAGGGCACCGTCCAGGCGGGCGCCGAGGAGGGGGCGGAAGGCGTCGTTGAAGAAGAAGGTCAGGTCCGGGCCCCAGGCGATGAACATCTGCTGGGGGGCGGTCAGCATGGTGGCGAGCGCGCTGCGGATGGCGGGCGGCCAGGACCGCGGATCGCCGACCGAGGTAGCGCGCCAGTCATGGGCACGGCTGAGGGCGCCGGTTGCGCCGCCTTCGATGAGAAAATCGGCCGAAATGGTCGAATTCGCAATAATTTGCATGGACAGGTCGAGCATAGCGACAACCGGAAAGGAAAGGCCAGGGGCCCCCGGACTCAAAGGATGCGCGCCGGGGCGCTGCCCCGATGTTTGGAGGTGGGGCGAGGTTTGGGGCGGAGCCCCATCCTTACACTTCCGCCAACGGCTCACGACTGACCCGCACCTTGTCCACCCGGCGCCCCTCCATCTCAATGACCTCGAAGCGCCAGCCGGCGAAGACGATGCGGTCGCCGGTTCGCGGCACCCGGCGGAGCAGGGCGAGCACCAGGCCGGCCAGGGTGTGGTAGCTGCCCTCGGCGGGCAGGTCGGGAAGGTTGAGCCGAGACTTGAGCTCGTCCACCGGCATCATGCCGTCCATCAGCAGCACGGCGTCGGCGGGATCGGGACCGGTGCCGGGCTGGGAGGAGGAGTCGGAGGGGTCGCCGATGATCGCCTCCAACACGTCCGACGCGGTGACGACGCCCTCGAAGCTGCCGTACTCGTCCATTACCAGGGCCAGGCCGAGGGTGTCGGATTTGAGCCGTTCGAGTGCGTCCAGCGCGGTGACGGCGTCGGGAATGATGACCGGCTGGCGCAGCACGGAGGCGATGGAGAGCTCGCCGCCGCCGAGCACGTGGTCAAGGATGTCCTTGGCCTGGACGACGCCGACGACGTTGTCGATCGAGCCGTCGCAGACGATGAAGCGCGAGTAGGAGGCGGATTTGAGGGTGTCGATGATCTCGCGCGCCGTGTCCGACCGATCGATCCAGGCGAGGTGCGTGCGGGGCGTCATGATGGCGCGGACCGGCTTGTCGGCGAGGCGCAGCACGCGCTCGATCATGTCGCGCTCCTCCAGTTCCAGCGCGCCGGTCTGGGTGCCCTCGGCGAGCAGGATCTTCAGCTCCTCCTCCGTCACATCCTTCTGGGGGATGCGGTCGAGGGCGAAGATGCGGAGCACGAGGCTGCTGGATTTGCCGAGCAGCCAGACCAGGGGGGCGCTGATGGTGGCCATGCGGGCGATCGGGCGGGCGACGAAGGCGGCGAGCGGTTCCGGGTGGCGGAGTGCGAGGTGCTTGGGCACCAGCTCGCCGAGGACGAGCGTGAGGTAGGTGGTCGCGATGACGACGATGGCGATCGACAACGGCGCGGCGAGGGTAATGAGCCGGGGGAACTGGAGCAGCCAGACCTCAAGCTGGCCGGACAGCCGGGCGCCGCCGAACACGCCGGTGAGCACACTGATCAGGGTAATGCCGATCTGCACCGTGGGCAGGAAGCGCTGCGGCTCCTCGGCCAGGGCGCGGGCGATCTCGGCGCCGGGCACGTTCTGGTTGACCAGCACGGTAAGGCGGGTGCGGCGGGCGGATACCAGGGCCAGCTCGCTGAGCGAGAACAGGCCGTTGAGCAGGATGAGCAGCAGGAGGGTGACGAGCTCGAATCCAATTTCCATGCGGGGAGCATAGCGCAGAAGGCTAAGGATGGGGCTCTGCCACGGAGGCGCCGTGGAGCGCATCCATCAGTTGGGCGAAAAACTATCGACCGATGCAACTTTAACGTTTAATCCTGGGTGCATGAGCATCGCGCGCGTCCAATCGTTTGCGTTCTCCGGGATCGAGGCCGTGCCGATCGAGGTCCAGGTGCAGATCTCGTCCGGCCTGCCGGCGTTCCTGGTGGTCGGGCTGCCGGACAAGGCGGTCGGCGAGGCGCGCGAGCGGGTGCGGGCGGCGCTGACCGCGATGGGGCTGTCGTTGCCGCCGAAGCGGGTGCTGATCAACCTGGCGCCGGCCGACTTGCTCAAGGAAGGCTCGCATTTCGACCTGCCGATCGCGCTAGGAGTGCTGGCGGCGATGGAGATCGTGCCGCGTGACGAGATGATGGGCTACGCGGCGCTTGGGGAACTTTCGCTGGACGGCTCGATCAATCCCGTGGCGGGCGTGCTGCCGGCGGCGATCGGTGCCTCCAACCGCGACCTCGGGCTGATCTGCCCGCGCGCGCAAGGCGGCGAAGCGGCGTGGGCGGGGCGGATCGAGGTGCTGGCGCCAGGGGACCTGCTGGCGCTGATCAACCACTTCCGCGGCACCCAGGTGCTGACCCCGCCCGAACCGGCGGGCGTCGCCGAGTGGGTGCGCGGGCCGGACCTATCCGACGTCAAGGGCATGGAAACCGCCAAGCGGGCGCTGGAGATCGCCGCGGCAGGCGGCCACAATTTGCTGCTGATCGGCTCGCCCGGATCGGGCAAGTCGATGCTGGCGGGGCGGCTGGCGGGATTGCTGCCGGACCTCACGCCGCAACACGCGCTGGAGGTCAGCATGATCCACTCGGTCGCCGGGATGCTGGACGGCGGCCGGCTGGTGATGCGCCCGCCGTTCCGCGAGCCGCACCACAGCGCGTCGCAGGCGGCGCTGACCGGCGGCGGGCAGCGGGCTAAACCCGGCGAGGTGTCGCTGGCGCACCGAGGGGTGCTGTTCCTTGACGAACTTCCGGAGTTCCCGTCGCAGGCGCTGGAGGCGCTGCGCCAGCCGATGGAGAGTGGGCGCACCACCGTCGCGCGGGCCAAGGCGCACGTGACCTATCCCGCACGGTTCCAGCTGATTGCGGCGATGAACCCGTGCCGGTGCGGCTATCTTGGCGATGCCGGGCGCGAATGCGGCCAGGCGCCCAGGTGCGGCGAGACCTACCAGAACCGCATCAGCGGGCCGGTGATCGACCGCGTGGACCTGACCGTCGAGGTCGAGCCGGCGACGGCCGCCGAGCTCGCCCGCGCGCCGGCAGGTGAGCCGAGTGCCGCGGTGGCGGCGCGCATCGCCGTGGCACGGGCGGCGCAGCGAGCGCGCTACGGCGCGGATGGTCCGGCCAGCAACGCCGAGGCGGACAGCCAGGACCTGGCGCTGAGCGGCGAGGCGCTGGCGCTGGCCGAGCAGGCGATGGACCGACTGCGGCTATCGCCGCGTGGCTACACGCGGGTGCTGCGGGTGGCGCGGAGCATCGCCGACCTGGCCCGGATGGAGACGGTGCAGCGGATGCACGTGGCGGAGGCGCTGGCATTCCGGCATCGGATGCCGGGGCGGCGGGTTTAGGGGGTATGCGGGATCAGCCGGGCCAGGAAGACCATCGTGGCGCCGATGGCCAGCGCCAACCCGGCGAACGTCGCCAGCAGGGCGGCCAACGGCGTGGCGCCTGCCAGCGTGCTGAAATACAGCGCACCGGCCAGCGCGACGCCGACCGCGTTGGCGACCTGCTGCGAGGTCACCAGCACGCCCGATGCCGATCCCACCTGGGCGGGCGGAGTGCCGGCCAGCACCAGGCTGCTCAGGGGCGCCATGATGCGGCCCTGGCCGATGCCGAACGGGATCAGCGCCAGCGACACGGCGAGCACCGAGGGCGCCGTCAGCGCCGCGAGCGCGGCGACAATGACGAGACCGGCCAGCATCGCCAGGCAGCCCTCGACCAGCGAACGTGGCCCGACCCGAAGCG
>JANXRT010000061.1 GCA_025356735.1 Acetobacteraceae bacterium
AGATCGCAATCGTTCGGATCGGTGACGTCGATGACGTGCCAGCCATAGGCCAGGAAACGCGCCGCCACATCGTCGCCGAACGCGATGTCGGTGTGGCCTTCGATGGTCACGCGGTTGCTGTCGTAGATCCAGCACAGGTTCGAAAGTTTCAGATGTCCGGCGAGCGATGCCGCTTCGCTGGAAATCCCCTCCATCATGTCGCCGTCGCCGCACAGCGCGTAGGTCGAAAAATCGAACAGCGGGAAGTCAGGCCGGTTGTATGTAGCGGCCAGCCAGTCGGCGGCGATCGCCATGCCGACGCTGTTGGCGACACCCTGGCCGAGCGGCCCGGTGGTCGCCTCCACGCCCGAGGTCCAGCCATGCTCGGGATGGCCGGGGCACCGGGTCGTGCCCGAGCGGAAGGTTCGAATATCCTCCAGCGAAACCGCCTCACCTCCGAGTTCCTGATAGGTCGGACTCTCCGCCCTGACGCCGGCCAGGTGGATCAGGCTATAGAGCAGCAGGCAGGCATGGCCGCTGGACAGGATGAACCGGTCGCGGTTCGGCCAGTTCGGATCGGCCGGGTCATACGCCAGGATGCGTTGCCAAAGGGTGTATCCGGTTGGCGCGGCGCCCATCGGCGTGCCGGGGTGGCCGGAATTGGCCTTCTGCACCGCGTCCATAGCCAGACCGCGAATGGTGTTGATCGACAGCTGGTCGATATCGGCTGGCATGTCTGGCATTGGAGCCGCCTTCGCTTGCGTCAGTGGGTCAGGCTGCAACGGTGATGCGCAATCCTACCCAGACCCGGCTTTGGGGTCCAAGGCCATTTGATCGAGCCCATATTGCGCGGCGCCCAGCAGTGCGGCCTGGGAAGTGATGATCTGAACCGGCATGGCAGCGAGGAGTTCCGACATCCGGCCATGCGCCGTGAAGGCGCGCAGCAACGCACCGTTGGACAAATGCGGGATCATCCGCGGCGCGATGCCGCCGCCGATATAGACCCCGCCCGTCGCCATCACCGTCAAGGCCAGGTCGCCCGCCTCGTCGCCAAGGATGTCGATGAACAGGTCCAGCGCGGCGACGCATAGCGGTTGGCCGGCCGGGTCCTGCTCGGCGGCCTTCGAGATCACCGGTGTGCGGTCATGCGCCTGCGCCAGCTGCGCCGCGAACGCCGCCGTTTCGGCCTCTGGGCTTTCATCCCGCAGGAAATCATAGATGTTGGCGATGCCCGGTCCGGAGCACACACGCTCGGTCGAGACGTGGCCGAACTTCGCCGCGAGATAGGTCCACAAAGCCATCTGCCGCACGTTTGCCGGCGAGAAGCTGGCATGGCCCCCCTCGGAGGAACAGGCAACATAGCCCTTGCCGCCCCATACCAGGAAAGCCTCGCCAAGCCCGGTGCCGGGCGCCACCACGGCGATCGGCCCATTCGGCGTCGGCTTGCCGGCATTGAGCGTGTGCAGTTCGTCGCCGTTCAGGAACGGGACCGCATAGGCGACCGCTTTGAGGTCGTTCAGCAACGTCACCTGGCGCAATCCGAGGCCGGCCTGCAGCGACGCCTCCTCCAGGTTCCATGGCAGGTTGGTGAGGTGCGCACGCCCGGCGACAACCGGTCCCGCGACATCGAAGCAGGCAGCGGTGGCGGTCTGCCCGGACGCTGCCAGGAAATCCCGCACCATCGGTTCCAGGCTGGCATAGTCGGCGCTGTGATATTCGGTTTCGGCAACCGGCCGGCGCACGCCAGCATCCGGCGCATACAACGCTAGCAGCGTCTTGGTACCGCCGATATCGCCGGCGATCAGCAATGCAGTCCAGCCATTCCCGTGCCCCCACGCTTCCATCTTGCGTAACACGGGTCCCGCAACCTGTCGATCTTGAGGCCGTATCGATTATTGCCTGGCGGTGCGGTCCCGATTACGTTTTCGCGAGGCGCGTAAGGAGGCACGATTGGCTGACGGTAGCGCAAGGCGGTTCTTCGTGGTTGTCGGCAGCATCGCCGCGGCCTTCGTGATCTACGAGGTAGCGACCTCGTTCGTCGCCTTCACCAACGATGCCTTCGTGCAGGCCGACCTGGTCGCGGTAGCGCCGCAGGTCACCGGCCAAGTGGTCGCCGTGCATGTCGCCGACAACCAACAGGTGGCGCGCGGCGACAGGCTGCTCAGCCTTGACCCGGTGCCGTTCCAGCTGCTCGTCGCCGGGCACCAGGCCGACGTCGAGGAGGCGACAGCGCAGGAGGCGGCGGACCAGGCCGCGATCGCGCTGACCCTCGACGCACAGGGCTCGGCGGCGGCCACGTTGCAGTACATGCGCGACAACCAGCGGCGGCTGGCGGCGCTGGGACGCAACCAGGATGTCTCGCGCGCCGACCTGGAGCGTGCCGACGACAGCCTGACCCGCGCCGCGTCCGCCGGCGATGCGGCTATGGCCGGCATCTCGCAGGCGCGCGCCATGGCGGACATGCACCGCGCGGCGAAAGCCCGTGCGATCGCCGAGATGGCGATTGCGCAATGGCGCCTGGCGCGCACGGAAATCCTGGCACCGGCCACCGGCACGGTCACCAGCCTGACGATCCGGCCCGGCGACCCGGCGCGGGAGAATGTGCCGGCGATCGGCATCGTCGATGCGGGCAGCTTCCGCATCGTCGCCAACTACAAGCAGAGCTACATCCGCGACCTGACCGTCGGCGGCACCGCCTGGGTCTGGCTGGACTCGGCGCCGTGGCACTTCTATCGGGCGCGAATCGCCGGGATCGCGCGCGGCATCAGCCGCGACCCTGTCGCCGGCCCGCTGCTGGCCTATGTCGCGCCGACCACCGACTGGATCCGCCTGCAACGACGCTTTCCGGTAACCCTGACGCTGGTCGACCCTCCGCCCGGCGGCAGGCTGTTCATGGGCGCCGATGCCCGCGTGGTGATCTTCCCGTGAAGGTGCTCGTCAGCCTGATGGTGCGTTCGCTCGGATCGATCGGGCGGGAGATCGCGGAGATGCGTCTGTCGGGCCCACGCTCCGGCGCCTGCCTGCGCTCGTCGGTATCGGTTGCATTGGCAGTAGCGGCGGCGCTTGGGCTGGCACTCGATCTGCCGTGGTGGGCTGGGATCAGCGCCTTCGTCTCATCCCAGGTGCCTCTTCCGGCGTCGTTGAACCGCGGAACGCTGCGGATCGCCGGCACCGTCGCCGGGGCGGTGGCGGCCTACGGCCTGATGCCGTTCGTGATTTACGACCAGGTCGCCTTCAGCCTGGCCCTGATGGCATTCGGAGCGTTGGGCGTGCTCGGCCTGGTGGTCAGCCGACGCGGCTATGCCTGGCTGTTCCTTGGCATTACCGCCAACCTGGTGCTGTTGGCCGCGGTCGCCGATCCGCCGTCGGGGTTGCGGATCGCGGCAAACCGCATCACCGAGGTCGCGGTCGGCACCGCCATCGCCGTGGCCGTTGCGCTGGCGATAGCGCCGGACGTGAAAGCGGCACCGCAGGCGCCGGCGCCGGGTTGGTCCGTTGTGCTGAGCCCGCAATCCCCGGCATTGTCGTACGCGCTTCGCGCCGGCTTTACCGTGATGCTGGTGCCGCTGGTGTGGAACTGGCTGCAGTTGCCGGGGCCGGCGCAGATGGCGATCACCGTGGTCGCGGTGATGGCCGTGCCCGTCGTATCGGGCGACCCGACACAGGATCGCCGCCAGGTGATCGACCGGTCGCTGCACCGGATGCTCGGCTGCCTGCTGGGCGGGCTGGCCGGGCTGGCCTGCCTGGCGTTGTCGGTAACCGCGTTCCTGCCATGGCTGGCCCTGCTTGTGGCGGGGGTCTGGATAGGGGCGCATGTCCAGGCCAGTGAGCGCGGCGTCGGCTATGCCGGCACCCAGGGCGCCGTGGTGTTCATCGTAACGCTGGTGCAGAGCGCCGGTCCGCCGACCAGCCTGCTGCCCGGCATCGACAGGTTCGTCGGCATCATCGGCGGCCTGGCGATGCTGATGGCGGTGTCCGCGCTGATCTGGCCAGACGCACAGGGCTCGGAGCAGCGCTGATGCGTCCGCCGCAGCGGGTTGCCGTCACGTCAACTTGCCTTGGCAGCTACCGGCAAAGCGCCTCTAATAGGCTACAGCGGCAACGACCGCGGGCAAGGAGGAAAGAACATGAAATTCGGCTATTTCACCATGCCGTCCCATCCGCCCGAGCGCGGCCTCAAGGCCGGCCACGACTGGGACCTGCAGACCCTGCGCTGGATCGACGAGCTTGGCTTCACCGAGGCCTGGATCGGCGAGCACCACACCGCTCCCTGGGAGCCGCATCCGGCCCCCGACCTGCTGATCGCCCAGGCGCTGCTGCAGACGAAGAACATCCGCATCGGCCCAGGCGGCTTCTGCCTGCCCTACCACCACCCAGCGGAACTCGCCAACCGGGTCGCCATGCTGGACCACCTGTCGGAGGGACGGCTGAATTTCGGCATTGCCGCCAGCGGCCTACCGAGCGACTGGGCGATGTTTCAGGTTGACGGCATGTCGGGCACCAACCGGGAGATGACGCGCGAGTCTCTCGACATCATCCTGAAGATGTGGACCCAGCCTGGCCCGTGGCAGCACCGCGGCAAATTCTGGAACGTCGACAAACCGGATACCATGTTCGAGTTCCTCAAGCCGCATCTGGCGCCGCTGCAGCGGCCGCACCCGCCGATCGGCGTCGCCGGGCTGTCGAAGAACTCCGACACGCTCAAGCTGGCCGGCGAGCGCGGCTACATCCCGATGAGCCTGAACCTCAATCCCGGCTATGTCGGCAGCCACTGGGACGCGGTCGAGGCCGGCGCCGCACGCACGGGACGTACCGCCAACCGCCGCGACTGGCGGCTGGTGCGCGAGATCTTCGTCGCCGACACCGATGAGGAAGCCTGGCGGCTGGCGGTCGAGGGCCCGATGGGTCGCATGATGCGCGAGTATTTCCTGCCGCTGCTTTCGGCATTCGGCTTCAAGGAATACCTCAAGCACCATCCGGACGTGCCCGACTCCGACGTGACGGTGGAGTACTGCGCCCGGCACAACTGGCTGATCGGCTCGCCACGAACCGTCGCTCAGAAGATAGAGAAAGTCTATGAGGAGGTCGGCGGTTTCGGACAGGTCCTTGTGTTCGGCTTCGACTACGTCGACAACCCGCTTGCCTGGCACAACTCGCTTCGCCTGATCGCCGAGGAGGTGGCGCCGCGTGTCGCCCACCTGCAGCCAATGCCGGCGGCTATGGTGGCTTAGGTGGGAATGGTGGGCGCGTCAGGGATTGAACCTGAGACCCCCGCCGTGTGAAGGCGATGCTCTACCGCTGAGCTACGCGCCCATTCCCGTGGCGGCAAGTAGTCGGCCAGCCACGGATTTGTCAACCGCTGCAGATGCCTCTGGCGTTGCGCCCGATCACGAAAAATAGCACGTAACGCCTATGAGGATGGTCTCTACCCTGCTGCTGTCACTGCTGGCGGCCACGGCGCCGCCAGCCGCTGCCCAAGTGTCGGACGGGCAAGGTGCCCATGTCGATTACGAGCTGTATGCGCACGGCCTGCGCATTGCCCGGGTCGAGGCGGGCTTTGAGGTCGGAACCAAAAATTACCGGTTGGAGATCGCCTACCGCACCTTCGGGGTGGTCGGTTTCCTGTTCAAGGGTCATCAACTCAGCGCCGCGTCCGGCAGCTGGAATGGAGCCAAGGCCGCCCCGTCGCAGTTTTCCGGCGACGGATTTTGGCGTGGCAGCCCGCACCGCACCATCCTCGATTACAGGGATGGTCGAGTCAGCCTGCGCGAGCAGACGCCGAGCAATGCCGACGATGAGCGGGAGGAAGTGCCGGAGGCGATGCTGCCCGGCACCATCGATACGCTGAGCGCCCTCGCCGAGCTGATGCGGGTGGCGAGCGCCACGGGCAAATGCGAGTTGAACCTGAAGACCTATGATGGGCGCCGGCTGAGCCAGCTGACCGCGCGCACGGTCGGCTACGAGGAGTTGGCGCAGTCCGGCCGGTCGGGTTTTTCCGGCCGGGCCTTGCGCTGCGAGTTCTCCGGCCGTCTGCTGGCGGGGTTTCGCAACAGCGATTCGGCGGCGGAGCGCGCCCATAGCCGTACCGGCAGCGCATGGCTGGCGCAGATCATTCCCGGCGCGCCGCTGCTGCCGGTGCGGATGGTGTTCGAAACCCCATGGTTCGGCGACGCCACGATGTACCTGACCGCCTCTGGCGCCGGTCCCCGACGTGATCCGCCTCAGGAATGAAGCCGACAAGGCTTGGCAGGTCACGCCTTCAGAAGCAGCGTCGCGATCTCGGGCAAATCGGAGAACCGGTGCGCGATGGAGGCGGCGCCGACGGCCATGGCGGCGGTGCCGTAGCCCCAGCTGCAGAAGATGCACGGCATCCCCGCGGCCCGGGCCGCATTCACGTCATTGGCGTGGTCACCGGCCATCACCGCCGCCTCGACCGTCCCGCCGGCGGTGGCGAGGGTTGCGAGTAGATGGGCCGGATCCGGTTTGCGACTGGGAAAGCTGTCGCCGCCGCCGATGCTGGCGAACCGGTCCGCGATGCCCATCGCCGCCAGCAGCTTTCGCGCCGCTGCCTCGGGCTTGTTGGTGCACACCGCCAGACGCCAGTCTTTGTCGAGAAACCAGTCCAGCGTGGCTGCCACGCCCGGATACAACGTGCTGTCGACCGCCGCGTTGACCTCGTAATCATGGAGGAAGTCGTCTATTGCAGTGTCGTCCACGGCGGTCCGGCGGGCGTCAAACGCGCGCCGCACCAGGGCGGCAGCGCCATCGCCGACCATTGACGCGGTCTGTGCGTCGGAGAACGCCGGCAGGCCGCGTGAGCGCATCAGCCGGTTGAGCGACATCGCAAGATCCGGCACGGAATCGACCAGCGTGCCATCAAGGTCCAGTATCAAGGTCGGCGCGGCCATGTCGTGCTCCGTCGCAGGGCGCGACGAAGCCGGCCACGGATTGCTTTGACAGGAAGGGCCGCGCACCGCTACCCAAAAGCCGGGTTTGGCCCGGTGCGATATTCGCATGCTGAAGATTTTGGAGCAGGCGGTCATGACGCGAGCAGCCACCGCAATAATCCTGGCGGCGGGGTTCGGCAGCCGGATGAAGTCGGCGCTGCCGAAGACCCTGCATCCGATCGCCGGCCGCACCATGCTGCGCCACCTGCTGTCAAGCTGCGAAGCGGTGTTCGAGCGCATCGTCGTGGTTGTCGGCCCAGCGATGGAGAACGTCGCGGCGGCTGCATCCCCGCACGCGAGCGTCGTGCAGCATGATCGTCTCGGCACCAGCCACGCCGCCCTGCAGGCAGAGGCGCTGTTCGGCGACGGCGAGGTGGCGGTGCTGTATGCCGACAACCCGCTGATCCGGCCGGCGACGCTGCATGCCCTGCTCGACCGGCGCCAGAAGGGCGATGCCGGACTGGCGTTGCTGGCGATGCGGCCAGCTGATCCCGGCCGCTACGGGCGGGTCATCGGCGCGGGTGGCGAGGTCGAGCGGATCGTCGAATGGGCCGACGCAACCGAGGTGGAGCGGGAGCAGGGCCTGTGCAACGCCGGCGTGCTGTGCGCGCACGCTGCCGACATGCGGCGATGGCTGCATGCGGTCCGCAGCGACAACAGCAAGGGCGAATACTACCTGACCGACCTGGTCACGCTGGCCCGGGCCGAGGGTGCCAAGGTGGCCGCCATCGAGGCACCGTTCGACGAGCTGCGTGGCGTCAACTCCCGCATTGAGCTGGCCGAGGCGGAGGCCGTGGTGCAATGGCGCTTGCGCCGCGAAGCGATGGCGGCCGGCGTGACCATGACGGATCCGGGATCTGTGTTCCTGTGCGCCGACACGGTGCTGGAAGCCGACGTCACGCTCGGTCCCAACGTGGTATTCGGCCCCGGCGTTCACGTCGAGGCCGGATCGGTGATCCACGCCTTCAGCCACCTCGAAGGCTGCACCGTCGGACGCGATTGCCGCATTGGGCCTTATGCCAGGCTGCGGCGCGACACCGAGATCGGGGCAGGGGCGCATATCGGCAACTTCGTCGAGCTGAAGGCGACGAAGTTCGGCGCCGGCGCCAAGGCCAGCCACCTGACCTATCTCGGCGACGCCACCGTCGGCGCCCGCAGCAACATCGGTGCCGGCACCATCACTTGCAACTACGACGGTTTTTCCAAACACCGCACCACGATCGGGGAAGATGTCTTCATCGGCTCCGACACGGCGTTGGTGGCGCCCGTCACCGTCGGCAACGGCGCGATCACCGGCGCCGGTAGCGTGATAACGTCCAACGTGCAACCGGACGCCTTGGCCGTGGCGCGCGGCCGGCAGGTCGAGAAACCCGGCTATGCGGCGCATTTCCGCGCCATCCGAACCAAGAAGGCATAGACAGATGTGCGGTATCATGGGCGTGATCGGCGACCGCGCGGCGGCTCCGCTGCTGCTGGAGGCGCTCCGCCGGCTCGAGTACCGCGGTTACGACAGCGCTGGCATCGCGACCCTCGTCAACGGCCATATCGAGCGGCGTCGCGCCGAGGGCAAGCTGATCAACCTGACTCGGTCGCTGGAGGCGCTGCCGCTGTCCGGCACCACCGGCATCGGCCACACGCGGTGGGCGACGCATGGCGCGCCGACCGAGACCAACGCCCATCCGCACGGCACTGAGCTTGTTTCCGTGGTCCATAACGGCATCATCGAGAATCACGCCGAACTCCGTGCCTCGCTTGAGGCCGACGGGCAGGTGTTCTCGACCGAGACCGACACCGAGACCGTGGCGCAGCTGGTCGACTTCAACCTCCGGCGCGGCATGACGCCGATCGAGGCCGCCGGCGCCGCGTTCCGCCGGCTGGAGGGCGCCTACGCGCTGGCGATCATCTTCGCGGGGCATCCCGAGTTGATCATCGGCGCCCAGCACGGCGCGCCGCTGGCGGTCGGCTTCGGCGACGACGAGATGTTCGTGGGCTCCGACGCGCTGGCGTTGGCGCCGCTGACCCGACGGATCGCCTATCTGCAGGATGGCGACTGGACGGTGGTCGACCGCCAAGGCGCGCAGTTCTTCGACCGGACCGGCACGCCGATCGAGCGGGAGGTGAAGCTCACGCGGCTGACCGGCGCCTCAATTGGCAAGGGCAACTTTCGCCATTTCATGGAAAAGGAGCTGCACGAGCATCCCAGCGTCATCGGCCAAGCGCTGCGCCGGATGATCGACCCGGCCACCCGGATCGCCGCCCTGCCGGAACTGCCGTTCGACTTGGCGCGCATCCCGCGGATTACGGTCGCCGCCTGCGGGTCGGCCTACTAC
>JANXRT010000124.1 GCA_025356735.1 Acetobacteraceae bacterium
CTCCAGCGTCGGCACTAGCTTTTCGATGCTGGCGAGGACGATGTGGATGCGCGGCAGGGTCTGGGTCAGATCGCCGTTGCCTTCGTTGGTGACGATGACCGAGCTGCCGGTTTCGGCGATCAGGAAATTGGCGCCGGTAATGCCGACATCGGCCGCCAGGAACTTCTCCCGCAGCTTGGTCCGCGCCTCGGTCAGAATGTCGCGGCGCTCGGTAAACACCCGGTCCACCGGCAGGTCGGTGTGGGATTTCCGGAACTGCGCCTCCCAGTCCTCGCGGTTGAGGTGGAAGGCGGGCGCGATGATGTGGCTCGGCAGTTCGTGACGCAGCTGGATGATGTATTCGCCGAGGTCGGTCTCGACCGGCTGCATGCCGTGGCGCTCCAGGTGGTTGTTGATCGCGATCTCTTCGGAGATCATCGACTTTCCCTTTGTCACGGTGCGGGCACCGGCCTGCTGGCAGATCGCCAGCACCGACGCGCGGGCTTCTTCCGCATCGGCGCACCAGTGCAGGTGCCCGCCGGCCGCGGTCAGGTTGCGTTCGTATTCCTCAAGGTAGAAATCGAGGTTGGCCAGCGCGTGGTTCTTGATGTCGCGGCCGATGTTTCGCAGCTCCTCGAATTCCGGCAGACGCGCCACCGCGGCGGCGCGGCGCGCGATGAATGAGGGCCCGGAGTTCGCCAGGGCTTTTTGCAGCCCGATATTGTTTAGTGCCGTTCTGGCGTTTTGCTTAAACGCGGAACTCATAACCACATGCATGACGATGCTTTCGGATGCGCGTCCAGGGGCGCTTCCCCTGGCGGGTGTGGGCGGAGCCCACGCTTGCTTCTATTCTATCAACAGCCCGCGCTGACGCAGAAATCGCAACAGCGGCAGCAGCGGCAACCCCAATATCGAGAAGAAATCCCCTTCGATCCGATCGAACAGCTGCATGCCTGGCCCTTCCAGCCGGTAGGCGCCGACGCTGGCGAGCAGGCGCTTGCCTTCCAGCTCCAGGTAGCGGGCGGCAAGATCGTTGGAAAACGCGCGCATCGTCAGGCGTGGGCGGTCGACATGCTGCCAGATGCGGGCGCCGTTGTGGTGGACGACGATCGCGGTGGCGAGCTCATGGGTTTTTCCGCGCAGCTGACGCAGGTGCTCGCCGGCCATCGCCATGTCGACCGGCTTGCCGAGCCATTCGCCGTCATGGACCAATATCTGGTCGGCGCCGATGACCAGCGCGTCCGGCTCGCGCCGGCTGACGCGATGGGCCTTCATCTCGGCGAGTAGTAGCGCCGCCTCATGGCCGGCGGCTTGTTCGGCCCGGGCGCCGCGCTTGATCTCGTCCTCGTCGACATAGGCCGGGCGGACGGTGAAGCGCAGCCCGGCGTTCTCCATCACGGTGCGGCGGGCGGCGGACTGGCTGGCCAGGATCAACCTCGGTTCGGCATTCTGCAAGGTCATGGCGGCGCCTCGTCCAGCTTGCGCCGGCGGTCGTGCCAGGCATCCATCAAATGCAGTGCGGTGGCGGCGGTTTCCTCGATCGACCGGCGCGTGACGTCGATCACCGGCCAGCCGCGGCTGGTGCACAGGCGGCGCGCCCACAGCAATTCGGCCTTGACCGCGGCTTCATCGACGTATTCGGAGGTATCCTGGCGCACGGGGCCGGTCTGCGCGCCGGCGCCGATCAGCCGTAGCCGGTGGCGACGGATTTCGATCAGCGACCGCGCATCGACGGTAAGGCCGATCACCGGGCAGGGCGGCTCGTCCAGCCCGGGGGCGGGTGGGGTGCCCGGCACGAGGGGGATGTTGGCCGCCTTGATGCCGCGGTTGGCGAGATAGAAGCAGGTCGGCGTTTTCGACGACCGCGACACGCCGACCAGCACGACGTCGGCCTCGGCGATGCCGTACTGCGCCTGGCCGTCATCGTGGGCGAGGACGTAGTGCATGGCGTCGATGCGGCGGAAGTAGTCAGCGTTGAGCACGTATTGCTTGCCGGGCCGCGGTGCCGCCTTCTCGCCGATATGCTCCTGCAGCAGCTCGATGACCGGATCGAGCACGTGCACGATCGGCACGTTCAGGCGGGTGCAGGTGGTCTCCAGATCGGTGCGCAGCACCTTGTCCACCAGGGTGGAGAGCACGGGCCCGGGTTCCGCCTCGATCCCCTCCAGCACGCGGTGCAGCTGGAACCGCGTCCGCACCAGGCTCCAGCGGTGATAGACGATATTGGCGTGGTCGAACTGCACGGTGGTCGCGCGCGCGACGGCATTGAGGGTTTCGCCGGTGGCGTCGGAAACAAGGTGAAGGTTGGTCTGCTGGCCGCTCATGTGGTTCCCCGGTGCCGGCGTGGAACAGGGAGGATAGCGGGGATAAGCCCATCTGGCACAGTCCGCGTCGCGGGTTCGGTTTTGGAGCGGGGACAGGTGATCTTCTGGAAGGTACGCGGGACAGGATTCCGTCATGTTCAACCCGTCCGGGGGTACGTTAGACGATATCGTCCGATTCCAGAGGGTTGATGCTTGAAGGCGCTGTGGATGAACCCGGTATGAAAGCCAGCTACCGGGGGTACCCCGTTGCCCACAGAGACCTACTGCTACCCCATCAAGAATCTTAAGACTTAATCTTCTTAAGGATGCTCCCCGGGGCGGATCCCCATGCTTGAAGGTGGCGGGGTCGAGGGGCAGAGCCCCCGCCTTCTTGCGATCCACAGCATTGCCGCTAAAACATCCCGCACCATCTCAGGCTGGCCATAGAAAGGGACGCCGACATCTTGGCCGACAAGCCTCTGCTACGCGTTCTGGCCGGCGAGTCGGTCTGGCCGCCGCCGATCTGGCTGATGCGCCAGGCTGGGCGCTATCTGCCCGAATATCGCGAGATACGAGCCGGAGCCGGCGATTTCATTGCCCTGTGCACCGCACCAAAGCTGGCGGCCGAGGTCACGTTGCAGCCGATCCGGCGCTTTGGCTTCGACGGCGCAATCCTTTTCAGCGACATCCTGATGGTGCCGTGGGCATTAGGTCACGGGCTGCGTTTCGCCGAGGGCGAGGGCCCGATCCTGCCGAAGTTTCTCGACACGCCCGGCTTGTCGGCCTTGAGCCTGGACCGGCTGGATCGCGAGGTCGCGCCGATCCTGGAAACCGTCAGCCGGGTTGCCGCCGGGCTCAAGGCCGAGGGCCATGACCACACCGCATTGATCGGCTTCGCGGGTAGCCCGTTTACTGTCGCCTGCTACATGGTCGAGGGTGGGGGTTCCAAGGACTTTGCCGAAACCCGCCGGCTTGCCTATGCCGATCCGGCGTTGTTTTCCGGACTGATTGACCTGCTGGTCGAGGCAACGGTTCGCTACCTGTCCGCGCAGGTCGTGGCCGGCGCCGAGACGGTGATGCTGTTCGACAGCTGGGCCGGCGTGCTGTCGCCGTCATTGTTCCGCGCCCATGTGATCCGCCCGACCGCTTCCATCGTGGCCGCGCTGAGAAGCAGGTTTCCGGGGCTGCGGATCATCGGCTTCCCTCGCTTGGCCGGTGCGATGCTGGCGGAGTACGTGGCGACGACCGGCGTCGATGCAGTCGCCATGGATACTTCGGTCGATCCGGTACGGGCGTCGGCAGAGTTGCCAGCGAGCGTCGCGGTGCAGGGCAATCTGGATCCGATGGCGTTGCTGGCCGGCGGCGAGGCATTAAGCGAGCAGGCGCTGTCGATCCTCAACGCCACCCGTGGCCGTCCGGCGATCTTCAACCTTGGCCACGGCATCGTGCCGCAGACGCCGCCGGCGCATGTCGGGGCACTGGTGGAGCTTGTTCGTGGCGCATGACAGGCGACGCCGGCTGGCGGTGGTGCTGTTCAATCTTGGCGGTCCGGACCGGCCGGAGGCGATAAAGCCCTTCCTGCTCAACCTGTTCCGCGATCCTGCGATCCTGCGCGTGCCGTTCTTCGTGCGGCCGTTGCTGGCCTGGATCATCGCCCGGTCCCGGCTGAAACCGGCGACCGAGAACTACGCCATCCTCGGCGGCAAGTCGCCGCTGCTTGAGCTGACCATCGGGCAGGCCGAGGCGCTGCAGCGGGCGCTGCCCGAATACGACACACGATGCTTCGTCGCGATGCGCTACTGGCATCCGTTCAGCGAGGTCTCGGCCCGCGAGGTCGCGGCCTTCAAGCCGGACGAGATCGTGCTGCTGCCGCTCTATCCGC
>JANXRT010000163.1 GCA_025356735.1 Acetobacteraceae bacterium
GCCCGGCGGCAGCGATGTCGGCGAAGGCAAGTGCCGCGGAAGTTCCCGGCCGTGTCGACCCCAGACGATGACCATGATCCAGGCGACGGTGCGGCGCCGGACCAACACCGATCCTTGAATTTCCTGCCAGCAGCTTCAGTATCTGGTCCATGCAGCCCGCTCGACGATTGGAGGTCGCTAACTAACGAACATCGTGCCGGTTACGCAGCCAACACGTTTATTTTCGACGTTCCGCCCGGATGAGCACAGGACCTATGGATACGGTCCCGAACCGCATTAGAGAAGCGAAGAAGTGAGTTTGTTGCGGTCGCGCTGGTAAACACATGTTGTCGCGGTGTTTACCAGAGGTCCTTGCCTAACCGATCAGGGCCTGAAGGGTTGCCGCGAGGCATGACTTAATCCATCGTCCGCCGACGATTTGATAGGTTGCGGCTTCAAGGATCCTGCCTGGGCAAGGATCCTAACCGGGATTGGCGGTCATCACGCTCCGCGATCGCTCGTTCAGGCAAAGGCCGTTTAACGGCTTGTATCCTGATCTTCGAAATAGCCAAAGGATGGCATCCTGAACGTGAAGTATCCGTCATGTCACGCACTCGTGAGCATTGTGGTGTTTCTTGAACAAACCTTCTGTTCGATGATGGATTTAAGCAGGACGGGGGATACATGCGCCACGATCGCTCCTGCCAGCGCTCCTGCCGGCGCTCTTGCCGGTGCGCTGCCTTGGCCTGATGCGCCACTTGTCGCAATCGTCCGCAACAGCTAGGGGCCAGTGCATGCCTGGGGAAAATCAGCCGGTCGCGGGTGCCGCCAACATGGCGCCCGGCGTCGTGCCGCCGGCCAGGATCGCGATCGGCATCGCGACAAGGGGGCGTTGCGACATCCTCAGGGAGGTGCTGCGCGAAATCCGCGGTCAGACCCGTCAGCCGGACCGGATCCTGATCTGTCACACGGTACGCGACGACATAGCGGGCCTCGACCGCTCGGCCGATGTCGAGCTGCTGGTCTCGCCGCCTGGCCTGCCCCTGCAGCGCAACGCCATCCTTGACCGGCTCGAGGATTGCGACGCGGTGCTGTTCCTCGACGACGACTTCCTGATGGCGCCGCATTACACGGCGGCGACGCTGGATGCGATGCGGGCCGATCCAACCATCGTGGTCACGACGGGCGACATCATCGCCGACGGAGTGCGCGGCCCCGGACTGGAGCCGGCGACAGGCCGCGCGATGATCGCGGCCGAACGCAACATGCCAAAGAACCAGGGCGTGCTGACGGCTTGGCATGGCTACGGCTGCAACATGGCCGTCCGGCTGGATGTCGCGCGCCGCCACGGCATCCGGTTCGACGAACGCCTGCTTCTGCACGCCTGGTCCGAGGATGTCGATTTTACCCGCCGGCTCGGGCGATACGGCCGCATCGTCAAACTGCGGGGGGCACGCGGCGTGCACCTTGGCACCAAGCAGGGCCACGGCCCGGGCGACCGCCTCGGCTACTCGCAGGTCGCCAATCCGGTCTATCTGTTTCAGAAGGGCAGCTACGGCCTGGCTCCGGCGATGCGCAGCGTCGGCCGCAGCGTCGCGGCCAACCTGTTGCGCTCGATGTGGTCCGAATCCTATGTCGATCGACGCGGCCGGCTGCGCGGCAACGCCCGCGCCATGGCCGACATCGTTCGCGGGCGGCTGGCACCGGAACGCATCCTTGAGCTCTGATGCCGCTTTGCCGGGCCTCGCTCGGGCGGGCGCCCTGCTGGCCAGAAGCCGGCGGCATGGGCGGCAGCTCGCCGGCCCATGAACACCGAGCCCTGGAAACATCCGGCCATGAACGTCGCCGAGATCCCGGGCACCAAAGCGACGCGGTTGACGTTCGATCCGGTGCGCGTCTTCAACCGTTCGCAATCGGCCTATCTGGACGGCGTGCGCGGTTCAGCGGCGCAGCTCGTGCTGCTGCATCATGCGCTGGGCTATTGCCTCCCCGGCTCGGCGCTCGCCGGCCTCGGCGGAGGCCCGCTCGGCGTGCTGGCGTTCTTCCTGCTTTCCGGCTTCCTGATCACCGACAACATTCGGTCGCGGATCGCGGCAAGCCGGTTCTCCTACACCGAATTCGCGGTCAGCCGGTTCAGCCGCATCTACACGCCCTACGTCCCGGCGCTGCTGCTTGTCGTTCTGCTGGACCGTTACTCGCAACGATCGCCGACCTACGAATACGCCGCCGATTTCCATTGGCCAACCGGTGTCGCCAACCTGTTCATGCTGCAGGACTACCCGGTATTCCAGATCCTGCGGCGGCTGCACGTTCCAGACCAACCCTGGTTCTTCAAGACTTTCGGCTCCGGGCGGCAATTCTGGACCGTCAGCATCGAATGGTGGATCTATCTGGCCGTTGGAATGGCCACCTACCTGGTGCTGCGCCGCCGCCCGCCTTCACCCGTGCAGTGGCTGGTGCTGGGCTTCTTCGCCGTCGAGCCGCTGTACAACCTCATCGGCGGTCCGGGCGACTGCCTGACGCTGGCATGGCTGCTTGGCGGCGCTGCCAACCTGGCCTATCGCCGGCTTGCCGCCGACCCGCGCCTGGCGATCCGGCTGGGCCGCGGACGTTGCATCCTGGCATGGTGCGCGTTGCTGGTGCTGGCCTGCGCGCGGCTGCTGTTCACCCACGGCCGGATCTACGATGCCGTGTTTGCGGCGCTGTTCGCCGGCCTGCTGTTCCTGCCGCTGCTGCTGTGGCTTGGCCCGGCCGAACGCGCGCCTTGGCTGCGACTCGACCTGCTCTCGTTTCACAGCTACTCGCTCTATCTGACGCACGGATCGCTGGTGGTGTTCCTTGTCGCGCGATACGGCGACGCCCTGCTCGGCTGGCGTGGGCTGGCCCTGATCTTCGTGGCGTGCAACCTGGTGGCGATGCCGTTCGCGGTAGCCTTCGAACTGCCGCACCGGCGCATCCGGCAGGCCATCCTGCGAGCTCTACGAACGTAGCCCGACTTACGGATGCGCCCCGGGGCGCTCCCCCGGCGGGGTATGGGGCAGAGCCCCATGCTTCCTGTAGATGCGGGTCTCACCAAATCTAGGCACCTCGAACACCCCAGGCCTGATCCCAGCCACCAGCAATGCCGCCTCCAGCGCGATCGCCGGCGCGTCGATCGCCTCGTCGGTGAGCTGGAAGGTGCCGAAATGCATTCCCAACGACGCGGTCGCACCGAGCGCCAGGTGCGCCTGCACGGCCTCGGCCGGGTTCATGTGCACCGGCGCCATGAACCAGCGCGGCTCGTAGGCGCCGATCGGCAGCAGTGCGAGGTTAGGGGCGCCGAGCCGTTCCCGGATCGCCGTCCAATGCGGGCCGGCCGCCGAGTCGCCGGCGAACAGAAGCCGCCCGGCATCGCTGCCGATCATGAACCCGCCCCACAGCGCCCGGTTGCGGTCGAACGGCGTGCGGGCGGAGAAATGGATCGCCGGCGTCGCGGTGATCCGCAATCCCGCGACGATATCCGTCTGCCACCAGTCGAGCTCGGTGGCGACGATGCCAAGCCCGGCCAGGTAGCGCGCGTTGCCCGGCAGGGTCATGACGCGCGGCGCATGGCGCCGGTGCAGCGCAAGCAGGCTGGGCAGGTCCATGTGGTCGTAGTGGTTGTGCGACAGCAGGACCACATCCGGCCGCGGCAGGTCCGCGAGCGCCAGGCCGGGCGGGCGGGCGCGCTGCGGCCCTGCCCAGGCGACCGGCGAGCAGCGGTCGCTGAAGATCGGGTCGGTCAGCACCACCGCGCCGGGCAGACGGATCAGGAAACTGGCGTGGTTGACGAAACTGATCGCGACCGTGCCCAGCGCCACCGCGGTCGGCGGTGGCGGAAACACCGCATCGGCCACCCGATTCGGCCAGGCGGCGCGGTCGCCCTTGATCCGCCAGCGGACCACCTCGAGCAGCCCCCGCGTTGGCGCATTGAGGCCAGGATTGAAGAACCG
>JANXRT010000220.1 GCA_025356735.1 Acetobacteraceae bacterium
TTCTGGATGAGCGCCAGCGGCGTCGACAAGACGAAGCTCGTCGAAATCGGCCGCGACATCCTCCTCGCTGCAGGTCTGGAGCGTGGTCGCGGTGACCGATGCCGACCGCCGCGACCGGCTGGCGGAATTCGCCGGCGGCCAGCGCCATATCCAGCAGGCGCCGCTGTTCCTGGCCTGGCTCGCCGACATGCGCCGGCTGCGCGCGCTCGGCGAGGAACGCGGCATCGCGCTGGAAGGGCCGGACTACCTGGAGATGCAGCTCGTCTCGATGGTCGATGCCGCGCTGGCGGCGCAGAACGCCGCAGTCGCCGCCGAGTCGATGGGGCTCGGCACCGTCTATATCGGCGGCATGCGCAACCATCCGGAGAAAGTCGCCGCCGAACTCGGGCTGCCGGCTAACGTGTTCTGCGTCTTCGGCATGTGCGTCGGCTGGCCCGACCTTGCCGCCGGCGAAGACGTCAAGCCGCGCCTGCCGCAATCGGTCGTGCTGCATCGCGAGCAGTACGAGGGCACACCGGATACCGCGACCGTCGCCGCCTACGACCTCAGGCTGCGGGAATTTCAGACGGAGCAAGGCATGATCCCCGCCGACTGGTCGGCCCAATCGGTGCAGCGCGTCGAGAAGCTGCCCGCCTTGATGGGGCGGCACCGGATGCGCGAGGCGATGGCCAACCTCGGCTTCATCCTGAAATAGCCGCGCGCCGCCACCGGGAAAGTGCCAGCAGCACGCCGCCGGCAACCAGCCCCCAGAAGGCGCCGCCGACGCCGAGCAGGGTGACGCCGGAGGCCGACACCAGGAAGGTGGCCGTCGCCGCCTCCCGGTCGGCAGGCTCCGCCACCGCCGCCAGCATCGCCGATCCGAACGCACCGAGCAGCGCCAGCCCGGCCACCGCCTGGATCAGAAGCGGCGGCGCCAGTGTGACGAAGGCGATCGCGCCGCCCGACGCCAAGCCGAACAGCACGTAGAACCCGCCGGCGACGATCGCCGCCCAGTAGCGCCGGCCGGGATCGGGATGCGCGTCCGCGCCCGCGCACAGGGCGGCGGTGATCGCCGCCAGATTGACCGCATGGCCACCGAACGGCGCTACCAGAACGGTGAACAAGCCGGTTGTGGTAAACAGCCGGGCAACCGGCGGCGAGAAGCCGTTCGCGCGCAGCACCGCCAGCCCCGGCACATTCTGCGACGCCATGGTGACGATAAACAGCGGCAGCGCGATGCCGATCATCGCCTGCAAGGTGAACACCGGCATGACCAGCACCGGAAGCGGCCACAGGTTTCCCAGCGTGATCGCGTCCAGCCGGGTGGTGGCGATAGTCACTGCCAGCATCGCCAGCGCCGCCGCCGGAACCGCGAACAGCCGGCGGAACCGGGCAGTCACGGCCCAGATCAGGATGACCGGCAGGGCCAGCGCCGGCAGCGCCGCCACCGCGCGCACCGGCGCCAGGCACAGCCCAAGCAGCACCCCCGCCAGCATCGCGTTGGCCAGGGCCGCGGGGATCGCCGCCACCCACCGCGCCGGGCGCCGCCACACCCCGGCGGCGACGATCGCCAACCCAACAACCAGAAAAGCCCCGACCGCGGCCGCGAACCCGCCCGGCACCGGCCCGGTGCTGGCCAGCAGCGCCGCACCCGGAGTCGACCAGGCGATGCTGATCGGCAGCCGCGACCGGGCACTCAGCCAGATCGCGCAAACCCCCATGGCGATCGCCAACGCCGCCAGGCCGGACGTGCTCTCGGCTTGGCTCGCCCCAACCGCGTTCAACCCTTGGACCACGACCGCAAACGAGCTGGCGTAGCCGACGAAGGCCGCCAGCAGCCCGGCCGAGAAGGCCTGCATCGAAAACTCACGCCGCAACCGCCTGTCCCCCTCAAATCCGCCTCCGCCGCTAAATTGAAACCAACTGCAACACAACCTCCCGGCGCCGCCGGAACCGTCTATTGTAACAGCCATGGAGACCCACCCGCACATCCTGATCGTCGATGACGACCGCGAAATCCGCGACCTGCTGGCGCGCTTCCTGGAAAAGCACCAGCTCCGCGTCACCGCCGTGCGTGACGGCCGCGAAACCCGCCGCGTCTGGCCCACCGGCCATTTCCAGCTGGTCGTCCTCGATCTCATGCTGCCCACCGAATCCGGCCTCGACCTCGCGCGCTGGCTGCGCTCCCAGTCCGACGTGCCGATCGTCATGCTGACCGCCATGGCCGAGGAAACCGACCGCATCATCGGCCTCGAACTCGGCGCCGACGACTACCTGACCAAGCCGTTCAACCCGCGCGAGCTGCTGGCGCGCATCCGCGCCGTGCTCCGCCGTGCCGGCGACCACGCGGCCCACCCTCATCAACACGGGACCCCCCGCGGCGAAAGCCGCAACCTTCGCTTCGCCGGCTGGACGCTGGAGCCCGCCCGCCGCCGCCTGCTCAACCCCGCCGGGGTCGAGGTGCCACTCACCGGCGGCGAGTACGACCTGCTGATGGCCCTGGTCGAGCGCGCCAACCGGGTGCTGACCCGCGACATGCTGCTCGACCTGCTGCGCGGCCGCCAGGCCGGCCCTTTCGACCGCGCGATCGACGTCGCGATCTCCCGGCTGCGGCGCAAGCTTGAGGATGGCGGCCGCAATGCTCAGCTGATTAAGACCGTGCGCGGCGGCGGATACGTGCTGGCCGCCACCGTCGAGCCGGCATGACCCTGCGTCTGTGGCCGCGCAGCCTCGCCGCCCGCACCGCCCTCGTGCTGCTGTTCGGCCTCGCCATCGTCCAGGGCGGCGGCCTCACCATCCACGCGCTCGATCGGCTCGACCTGCAGCGCTTCAGCCAGATGCGCGACATCGCCATCCGCATCATGAGCGTCTATCGCGGCGTCATCGGCGCGCCGGCGCCGTCGCAGAACCGCAACATCGGGGAGAACGGCGACCAGATCTGGCTGCCCCCCGGCTACGCCGCCATCCTGTCGCCGTTCCCGCCGCTCACCGACCTCACCCCCGCCGGCCCCGGAGTGCAGAGCGTCATCCGCGTCAGCCTCAACATCTCCCAGCTCCCCGCCGAATTCCGCCCGCGCCAGGTCCGCGTCCTCGGCGGCGTTGAGGTCGGCCGCATCGCCGTCGGGCTGGAGCTGCCACAGGGCGGCTGGCTCGACATCCAGGCGCCGATCGAACCGCTGCGGCCCTGGCACTCGCCCAACTTCCTGGTCGCCTTCCTGGCGATGTCGCTCGCCGCCGCCGCCCTCACCTTGTGGGCCGTACGCCGCCTGACCCAGCCCGTCCGCACCCTGGCACTCGCCGCCGAGGCGCTCGGCCGCGACGTGAACTCGCCGCCCTTGCCCGAGGACGGCCCATTTGAGGTCGCCACCGCCGCCGCCGCCTTTAACACCATGGCCGGGCGCATCCGACGGTTCGTCCAAGACCGCACCGAGATGCTGACCGCGATCGGCCACGACCTGCGAACCCCGATCACCCGGCTCAAGCTCCGCGCGGAATTCATGGAGGACGACGAGCAGCGCCGGAAAATGCTGGCCGACCTCGACGAGCTGGAGGCCATGGTATCGGCCACCCTCGCCTTCGGCCGCGACGCCGCGACCGGCGAGCCGGTGGTCTCGCTCGACCTCGCCGAGCTGCTCAAGACCATCCTCGACGAGGCAACC
Organism: Acetobacteraceae bacterium; assembly: GCA_025356735.1. GTDB lineage: Bacteria > Pseudomonadota > Alphaproteobacteria > Acetobacterales > Acetobacteraceae > PALSA-911. The sequence goes on from JANXRT010000220.1 coordinate 3,639, forward strand.
GACGCCCGTCCCGAAGCTGCCGGCGGGCTCGATTACGAGGGCCCTGCCCATCTGGCCGTGCGCGCCCGCTCGCTGTCGCTCAAGCGCGCCTTCACCAACCTTGTCGGCAACGCCCTGGCGTATGGCGGCAACGCCCATGTCCGCCTGCTTTCCCACGGCAAGCTGCTGACCATCGAGATCGAGGATGACGGACCGGGGATCGTGCCCGAGGAGCTCGACCGCGTGTTCGAGCCGTTCCATCGCATCGAGAGCAGCCGCAACCGCGAGACCGGCGGCGTCGGGCTCGGCCTGCCGATCGCGCGCAACATCCTGCGCGCTCACGGCGGCGACGTCACCTTGGCCAACCGCCAGCAGGGAGGCCTGCGCGCCTGCGTCACCTTGCCGGCCTGACGTTGCGATCAGCGCCTCGTCGCCGGATGGGCGCGTCCCGCCGGCACGTCGCACAGGTCAAGCCTTGGTGCGTTAAGCCAAGACCGACCGCCACGCAGCTCGCCCGACTGGTAGATCCGATACGGCCGCAGGAACTCGCAGGCCAGCGTCGGATCCGCATCCCCGGGCGGCGTATGGGCCGCATCTAGAAGATGCACCTCGGCCCGTGCCGGACCAGTCGCGACGGCCATCGTCAGAATGAGAACGACCATGGGTGGCGACATCCTTGCCTCCATTGGAATGAGGCCGACGGAGCCTGCTCCGCCGGCCTCGATCGCTCCGAACTTGTCGGTCCGGACGATCAACCATTGCCTCCGAGATCCGTCATCAGGGCTGATGGCGGTGCGGCCGGGTGGCCATTGGCATCCTTGCCGGAGCTCACTGGCCCGACAAAGACAACGGCCAGTGTTGCCACGGCCGCAAAGAATAGATTGCGCATTTTAGGTTCTCCTGTATTGGTCCGCGCTCGGCGGAACCTGTTTCGCATCATCTCTCGTAGCGATGAGGGCGACGTTCGCGTATCGTCGCCGAACACACACGTAACGGATCGACGAGGCGAAAAATGTGATCCAGCTCACGAAGTAACACTTATAATAAAAAATATACCTATACTTCGTCAAAACCCCAGGTTGACGAATGTCTGGTATTCAAATCAGGGCCCGGCCGTGACCAGCAGCCTTAAGCTTTAGCAACCGACGGGTCGAACGCGTCGGCTACCGCATTCCTCTTGCGCGCCGGGAGCATTTTCATCAGGAGGATGAACCCGGACAGCAGCAGGCACACCCCGTTGGTGAAGATCAGCGGCCATTGGCCCAGCGCCAGCCCGAACGCGAACCATAGCGCGAACCCGACCGCCGTCAGGCCGTACATCCCCGCCGAAATGCCCTTCATCTCGCGCGTCCTGATTATCTTCCACGCCTGAGGCACGAAGCTCGACGTCGAGGCAACCGATGCCAGCCCGCCGACAAGGCTCGCCAATTCGACCATCAGGCCTGCACGCCCAGCGCCGGCCGGTCGGCGATCAGCTGCACGACCGTCCACGCGCCGGCCGACGCCTGGGGAAACGGAGGACATGGAGCAACTCCTGGCGGAAAGCCGTGCACTCAACCGGAAGCGGCACCCTTTTGGTCCACCTGACCACGTCAACGTCAGTCCTCGAACGCACCTCACCCACCGCGCGCGGCCATCAGCAGGGACGCCGGGATGGTCAGGGTCCAGACCAGGCCCTCAGGCGGGAATTCAAGCCGGACCTCGCTCTTCAGTGAAAACGCCACCATCCGCTCGATCACCACGTGGCCAAATCCCTTGTTCTTCGGCACCACGACCGGCGGCCCGTCGCTTTCGCGCCAGCACAGCACCAACCGCCGGGTCTCATCCCCCGCGGCCTCGAACCGCCACGCCACCGTCACCCGGCCGGCGGCGCCGGACCAGGCGCCATGCTTCGCGGCATTGGTCGCTAGCTCGTGCATCGCCAGGCCGATGCTTTGCGCCGCGTCCGCCGACACCATCACGTGCGGGCCGATCAGCTCCAGGCGCGGACTGTCGGCCTCCGCGAACGGCGTCAGCTGCTGGCGCACCAGCTCGCTCAGGATCGCGCCCTGCCATCCCTGCCCGACCAGCAAATCCTGCGACGCGGCGAGCCCAGCCAGGCGCTGCAGGAAACGCTCCTGGAACGCCTCCAGCGACGCCGCCCGGCGCGCCGTCTGCTGGGCGATCGCCTGCACCACCGCCAGCAGGTTCTTCGAGCGATGCGAACTCTCCTGCATCAGGAACTGGGCATGGTCTTGCGCCTGCACCCGGTCCGTCACGTCGAAGCCCGAAACGATCAGATGCGTTACCCGCGACGCGGCCCCCGCCTGGGAGAGTCCCTCGACCCGCGAGAGTCCCTCAACCTGCGACAGCCCCCCGGCCTGCGGTAGCCCCCCAACATCCGACGCCCGCGACCGGCCGCCTTGAATGTCGAAATCCCACATCGGAGCGATCTGCAGATCGACCGTGACCACGGTGCCGGCCAGCACCGTCAGGTCCGTGTCGTAGCGCACGATCTCGCCCGCCCGTGCCCGCGCGCAGGCCTCGCGCAGCCGCCGCTGGCCCTCCGCCGAGCCGGACCACCAGTCGGTATCCCACAACTTCCGCCCGATCAGATCCTCCCGCCGCAGGCCGGAGAACTCCACCGGCATCGCGTTGGCCTCCAGCAGCGTTCCATCGACGTTCAGCACGCACACGTAGCCGGAGAGGTTGTCCAGCAGCCGGCGCAGCCGCGCCTCGTTGAGCTGGATCATCGACACGTCGGTGTTGGTGCCGAACCACCGCGTCGGCCGGCCCGGCACGTCGCCGGCCGGCTGCGCGCGGGTCAGGAACGGGCGGTAGCGCCCGTCGGCGCCCTTCAGCGGGAACACCATCTCGAACGGCTCGCCGCTTGCGATGGAGGCCTGCCACTTCTCCATCACCGCCGGCAGCAGCGCCGGATCGTGCACGCTCTGCCAGCCCCAACCCTCCATCTCGGCCGCGTTCGTGCCGGTGTAGTCGTGCCAGGCGCGGTTGTACCAGAAGATCCAGCCATCCCCGTCAGCGATCCAGCACAGCGTCGAGATGCTGTCCACCAGCGTAGCATAGTCCGTCGCACTAGGCGGCCGAGGCCTGGCGCCTTCCCCTTCGACCGCCACGGTCATGCCCATCCCGGCAGGGGCCGGCACCTGGCGCTTGGATGCTCCGGACGGCGCGGTCGGGTCGTCAAATCCGTTCAAGCCAGCCCCCAAAACAATCATGGCGTTCTCAACGCGCGACCAGATCAACTCCAAGCCTTGGATCGGCGTTATCGCCGCCAGAATCTGTATGATTACGCACACATTCGCTCAAGCCAACGATTATTTTCGATTTTACCCGTCGAATGAACCGCTTTAAAAGCATTCCTTGCTGCGTAGCCGGAGATAAGGGGTCCCCGCCTGCGCGCAAAACCCTTCGCTTCAACTTGAGGAACCGAAAATGTCCGTGAAAGTGCTCTACACCACCGAAGCCACCGCAACCGGCGGCCGTGAAGGCAGCGCCAAAACCGCCGACGGCAGTTTCAACGTCAAGCTCTCCACTCCCAAGGAACTCGGCGGTGGCGGCGGCCCCGGCAACAACCCCGAACAACTCTTCGCCGCCGGCTACTCGGCGTGCTTTCTCGGAGCCATGAAAGCCGTCGCCGCCGGCGGCGGCCCGAAAGTCCCCGACGACGCCCACGTCACCGCGACCGTCGGCATCGGCCCCCGCTCCGAAGGCGGCTTCGGCATCACCGCCGCGCTGGCCATCACCCTCCCCGGCATGGACCACGCCGCCGCACAGGCGCTGGTCGAGAAAGCCCATCAGGTTTGCCCGTATTCCAATGCCACCCGTGGCAACGTGGATGTGCAGCTTACTGTTCTCTGAGCAAGGCAAGGCCAGGGGCACCGCCCCTGGACCCCGCCGGGGTAGCGCCCCGGGGCGCATCTGTTAAGCCAGTTGCCGCTTGAGGTCCCACTCCAACCTCCGGCTTGTAAAATCTCGCCGTTGTCTCAGCACGCTATTCTCGCGCATTATTCGCCTACCTTGACGCAAGTCCAGAGTCCGAGACGACATCCGCCCGTCTTCGGCAAAAGCCTCCCAAGGCAGCAAATGCCTCCAGTCGGTTCGAACACAGGCCGGCACGTCATGCATGATTTTCATCCGCCATCATAACGACACTAGGTCTAACAAAGCAAGCAAATTCGTAGGAGTGGGTAAGCCCCCCGCAACCCATCAATCCTAAGGCAGCGCGCCAATAACCTCAACCTTCCACAAACCCAGCCATCCAAAACCACCCAACCTCACCAAGCCGCCGTCACTCGCCAACCGATCCACTACGACAGTATGACTAAGCAACTCCACAACCGGCGCTTGTGCTCCATTCAATCAAGAAAACCTAAGATGACGCCCGCACCTCGACCGCCGCCTCGTTTCGCCGCAACGGCGGCAGGGTCCAGGGCGGATCATAGAACCAGTTCAGCATCTCGCCCTTCGCCACGTATCCGCTTCCCTCCAGCAACCGCCGAAGCTCGCCCTGCGCCGCCTGTGTGCTCGCAGCCGAGATCGACCCCGAATAACGATGCACCGCATAGACCGCGGGCGGCACCGCGACGATCGCCACCCGTTCGTCCCTCGGGCGAGGCAGCGTCTCCATCGTGTAGGTCGCCGGCATGAAGAACCGCACGCGCCACCCCTCCGAAGTCCGCGCCGTCGCCACCGGCGCCGTCATGGCGATCCTTTCGGAAGCGGCCGTGGCAACCGGCGCCGTCATCGCGATCCGGACCGCCGCCTGGTTGCCGCCGAAGATATACCCGGCCAGCCGGCGAAACCCCTCGCTCCGCGCGCCCCACTCATCGCCCGCCACCACCGTCTCGGCGGCAACCCGAGCCTCATACCGCCGAATTTCCAACGCCGGCGAGACAGTGCGCACGACCGTATAGGCAGGCTCTTCGGTCCCGCCCCGGATGCCCACCACCGAGCACGCGGCCAACGCCGCCCCCGACAGCAAAGAAGCCACATCACGCAGGATCATCGCAGCTACTCACCATCGTCGTGGCCACAGACCTATCCCAACGCTCTCACCGGCCTTTCGTGCCACATCCCTGTTGCCGCCAAAAAAATTGCGTGCCATCCATCGATCATGGCCGACATTCCGATCAAGGATGGCCTGAGTGACTGTCAGCGTCACCGGCCTATCCGACAGGCAACCGCCATGAAGCTGCCACGGCTCCGGGTCCCCGATCCCCGCACTCCCGGCTTTCGCGAGGAAGCCAACCGCCAGGCCATGAAGCTGCGCGACGCACCGGAAGAACGGGAAGCCCTCGACTTCATTGAAGCGGCCTTCAAGCCTGCTGATCACCCGGAGTGAAGTGCCGCGACATTATCACGGTCGCCGCAAGCGGAAATCACGGCAAGACTTACGAACCGAATTCCCTCTTCAAGAGCGCGTCGAAGATCGGCCGCATCGGAAATACCTGAATGACCGAGAGGATGACGGACACCCCCGACACCATGATCGACGACCGAACCAGGCTCACGCGAAACACGTAACGCGTGGCTGAAACAAGCTTGATGAACATGAACGCCGCTACCGTGACCGCGATCAACGCAACCATGATGGAAGGCGTCGTCATGCCCGGACCGACCAACTTGAGGTCGAGAATGGATGTATAGAGCGTCCTGTCGCTGAAACTGATGTAGTCGGTCAGGTTCTGCAGCGGCCAGTAAACGGTCGCGAACAGCGACATCACGAAGCAGACCCTCATCGAACGCCTGGCCACGACGATGACCGACATGATCTTGAGCGCGACCGAGACAGCGAACGTGACGACATAGTACAGTATGAATATGGGTCTCGATATCGTAATGGAAAACGTCTCTCCCAACAGGAGAGTCTTGGCCGGATAATCCACCAGCATGGCAATGAGAATACTGAACGCCGAGAACCGCAGCGCGAACTTCAGCGTATCCTCGCTTTCCAGGCCGTATTCCGTCAGCACCGCCCTAAGGTCGCCCAGCGTGCGAACCCATGTGTCAGCGTCCCGCTTGATCCACTCCCAAGCGGCGCCGAGCAACTCCTGATACCCCGATCCGCTCGCCTTCACCGCGCTCTCCGGCAGGCCCCCGCCCACGAGCCTGGATGCTACACCCATTTCGATGGACGGCTGTAGAACTCCGGCAACTGACAGCGATAGCCCGCGCTGTAGAGAACCGGTGCGTCCGCTATATTGCATCGAATAGCTACGTTTGCGGGAGAGGTATCAGCCGATACCCCAACCAGGATGCCATCTGGGCGAGCGCCATTGATTGCTAGCCACCTATTCCTTTCCACCGAGTAATCCTGCGTAGGCTGCCATTCCGACCGCTCCGGCTTTTGCGCCGCCCCAATTAGCCGCACCGACCCGGCAACAGTATGGACGGTCAGCCGACAGCTAGCTTTCATCATCAGGATAGCTGACCAGGCAAAAGATTGTTTGATCGCCGCCCTTAGAGGTGGAGGCCGCTTAGCAGTCGAACTGTCTAGTTGCAAATTAGAGCACATTATCCCCTATTTGGGTGATGCCGCTGAGTGCAAATTGTCCTTAGTCTCATCCCTGTCGCCTTCGCATAAATCGATCAGAACCACGCTAGGAATCCATCGTGCGCTCAAAGATGCTAATTATTAGCTTAGCCAGCTTTGCGATTTCGATTACGATTACTCGGTCGGCTCACGCTGTACTAGCAGAACAAACTCATGCTACTGGCACTGCAATGTATCAAAGCTATGATACCCCGGAAAATGGCGCGGACCAGTCTGGATCCGTGATAGATAATATTTATGGATTCGGTCCAGTTTATCAAGCATCAGCGTCGTCCAGTGGCACTGCTTCTGCAAGTTACGGCAGCCTCCACGCTCTTTCTACCGCAACTGCTTCTGTATCTCCTGCGTTGATTCATATCTTCAATCCCGGTGGTCGTTTTCAAGCTGGAGCCCAAGCGGGTGCGGGATGGTACGATACTATAACCCTCAGCGGTGCTCCGCTTGGAACACCTGTCCGTCGTCAGAACATTTGGCGCAGCTCGCGGCGTAGATTAGCGGAGTGTGGGCTTCGTTTGGGGGTTGATGT
>JANXRT010000262.1 GCA_025356735.1 Acetobacteraceae bacterium
CGGCGGCGGCACCGTCGTCGGCAGCACCTTCCACCCGTTGGGCGAGACCGACTACTCCGCCTACCTGGTGCAGGCGGCCTCGTCCGGCGCCAAGCTGATCATGCTGTCGGCCGGCGGCTCCGACCTGATCAACGAACTCAAGCAGGCGCGCGAGTTCGGCATCGCGCGCGACGGCCGCACCATCGGCACCTTTTACATCGTCATCACCGACGTCCACGCCCTCGGGCTGGAGGCGATGCAGGGGCTGAACTTCGTTACCGCCTTCTACTGGGACCGCGACGGCGCGTCCCGCGCCTTCGCCAAGCGGTTCGAGGCGCTGCACCACAAGATGCCGACGATGTTCCAGGCCGGCGTCTATTCCGCCGTCTCCCAGTACCTGCGCGCGGTGCGGCAGACCGGCAGCGCCAAGGCCGAGACCGTGCGCGACCATCTGCGCCAGGCGCCGATCGAGGACATGTTCGCCCATCACGGCCGCGTGCTTCCTAACGGCTCGATGATCCACGACATGATGCTCGGCCGCATCAAGGCGCCCGCCGAGTCGACGGGGCCGTGGGACTACTACGAAATCCTGGGCGTGGTCCCCGCGGCGGAGGCGTTCCGCGGCATTGAGGAAAGCAAATGCAAGCTGCGCTGAGTGAGGCGCGTCCAGGGGCGCCTTCCCCGTTGCTCGAAGGTGGGGCGGAGCCATGCTGCCTGGTTAACCGCCTAGGCTGGCGTCGATCCGCGCGATTAGCGCCGCCGGCAGCCTTCCGGCCTTCCCCGCCTCGACGCAGGCGTCCAGTTCCGCGCGGTTCTTGACCCCCAGCACCACCGTGTCGATGTCGAGTGACAGCGCGTAGCGATGCGCCAGCACGGCGGGATCGGCGTCGAGTTCGGCGCACAGGGCGCGAAACCCCTTGGCGCGCGCGTGATCGCGCGTTTCCGGGTGGTCGGCCGGCAGCACGCGGTCGATGGCACGGGTCAGCGCGCCGCCTTGCACCGCGCGGATGCCCATGACGCCGACACCGTTGGCGCGGGCCGCCGCCATGATCTCGCGTGGCTTGGCCGATCCGTCGAAGAATTTCAGCCCGCCGGGCGAATCCAGCAGGTTGGCGATGCACTGCACGGCTGCCGGCGCCGGCGTCTCGGCCAATAGCTGGATGATGGTGTCCGGATGGCCGATCCCGGTCAGCCCCCAGGCGCCGATCAGCCCTTCCGCCACGAAGCGTTCGAACAGCGGCCGCACGGTTTCGACGAACCGGGAGTAGCTCGTCATGCGGTTGGACGATTCTGGATGTGCCCACATCGGGTGGCCATTCGGCACCACGTTGGTGTGCAGGAAAAACAGGTCCAGCCGCGACAGCCGCATGCGCGCCAGACTGTCGCCGATCGATCTTCGAAGTATCCGTTCGACATCCGCGGCGGCCGGGTTGCCGAGGCTGCACTTGCTGGTAACCCGCACCCCGTCCGGCAGCTTGCCCTCAAAGGCTTTGCCGACGAAGGTTTCCGCCAGCCCGTCGCCGTAGCGCGGCGCCATGTCGAGCAGGGTGATGCCCGCATCCACCGCGTGGCGGATCGTGGCAATGCACTCGGCTTCGGTGGTGGCGCCCCACAGCATGCCTACCCCGCCGCCGCCCAACGTCAGCCGGCTGACCGGCGCCAGCGGGCCGAACGCGTGCTGTTCCATCCCGGTGCTCCGGTAAAGACCTACTTCGCGGGCGGCTTTCCGGCCGGCTTGCGGATTTCTGTCTGCGGCTTGAGGAAGGTCGAGCCCGGCGGCACGATCTTCTTGTCGGCCTTCGGCTTCTTGGCCTCGCGGTTGCCGTGCTGCTTGTCGCCCTTGCCCATGTTCGCTGACCCCAAATTGCGCTGCCGCGGCGAGCTTCCGCCGCCCTTTCAGATACACTCCGTGCGACGATTTCATGCAAGCGCCAAATGCGCCGGCGGTGGTGCCAGGACCCAGGGCGGACCATCTACCTGAACATGCTTCACTTCTCCCTCTGGCTCCTCGCGGCGGCGGCGCTCGCCGGCCTCGTGCTCATCGGCCTGGCCCAGTGGCGACCGGCCGGCGGCGGCTGGCTGCCGGCGGCGGCGCACGGCCTGCTCGGCGCGGCAGGGTTTTCCGGGTTGCTGCTCAGCCTGGGCGGGCCGCCACGCGGTGTCGCCACGGGCGCGCAGAATTTCGGAGCCATCGCCGCCGGGCTGGTCGGCTTTGCCCTGGCGCTCGGCCTGCTGATCTATGCCATCCGGCGGCGTCGCGGGAACCTCTCGCCGCTGCTGCTCGGCCTTCATGCCACGGCGGCGGTGGCCGGGGTGGTGATGCTGGCGGCCTACCTGTCCCTCGGCTAACCTGCCCCGATGCCAGCCAGATACATGCCTGCCAAATCCATCAAGCTCTACATCGACTACAAAAGCCCATACGCCTACCTCGCCGTGGCGCCGGCCTACCGGCTCGCCGAGGAGACCGGCCTGGAGATCGACTGGCTGCCCTACACGCTCGACATCCCCGCCTATCTCGGCAGCGCCGAGGTCGATGCCGCCGGAAAGATCCTCGCCGAAAGCCGCAACCCGCACCAGTGGCGCCGGGTCAAATACAGCTACATGGACGTCCGGCGCGAGGCCAACCGCCTCGGCCTCACCATCCTCGGCCCGAAGAAGATCTTCGACTCCCGAACCGCTCATGCCGGCATGATCTACGCCAAGCTCCAAGGCGTGTTCCGGCAGTACAACGACGCGGTGTTCCAGACATTCTTCCGCCGCGAGCTCGACATCGAAAACCCCGATGCGATAGCCGGAGTGCTGAGCCGATGCGGCGCCGACATCTGCGGCTTTCCGGGGTTCCTCGAAGGCGAAGGTCCCCGCGCGCTGCTCGCCATCCAGCACGAAGCCGAGGCCAACGGCGTCTTCGGCGTGCCGAGCTTTTTGTTCCCCGACGGCAACCTGTTCTGGGGCCGCGAGCACATTCCCCGTATCCGCGAGCTTCTGGCCTGATAGCGCCGGCCGGTCTATCCTCGAAACAACGGCGCGGAACCAGTCCAGCGCCATCTCGAGGGAACCGCCATGACCCGCATAACCCGGCGCCAAACGCTGACCCTGGCCGCCGCCACCACCCTGGCCACCAAGTTCGCCGCCCCGGCCATCGCCCAGACCAAGCAGGCACCCGGCATCACGGCGACGGAAATCCTGCTCGGCCAGACCATGCCCTACTCCGGCCCCGCGTCCAGCTACGCGCCGATCGGCTTCTCCCAGCTCGCCTACATCGAGAAGATCAACGCCGAGGGCGGCATCAACGGCCGCAAGATCAAGGTCATCAGCCTGGATGACGGCTACAGCCCGCCGCGCACCGTTGAGCAGACCCGCCGCCTGGTCGAGCAGGACGAGGTCGCGGCGATCTTCCTGCAGCTCGGCACGCCCTGCGCCACCGCCACCCGCAAATACCTCAATGCGAAGAAGGTGCCCCAGATCTTCATCGCTTCCGGCGCCAGCCAGTTCGGCGACTTCGAGAACTTTCCCTGGAGCATCGGCTGGCAGCCCAGCTACCGGATCGAGGCCGCGATCTACGCCAAATACATCCTCGCCAACAAACCCGACGCCAAGATCGCCGTGCTCTACCAGAACGACGACAGCGGCAAGGACTACTACCGCGGCTTCCGCGACGGCCTCGGCGAGCGCGCCGACAAGATCATCAAGGCCGTCAGCTATGAGGTCACCGACGCCACCATCGACAGCCAGATACTGCAACTCCACGAAAGTGGCGCCGACACCCTGCTCGCCGGCTGCGTGCCGAAGTTCCAGGCCATGGTGGTGCGCAAGACCTACGACATCGACTGGCACCCGCTCTACATCATGACCAACGTCGGATCGTCGGTAAGCTCCGGCATCAACCCGGCCGGCCCGGAAAAGGCCGTTGGCCACCTCACCGCCGCCTACATGCGCGATCCGACCGATCCCAACGGAATGGAAACCGCCCAGTACAAGGAATGGCTGGCCTTCATGCAGAAATATCAGCCCCAAGGCGACATCCGCGACATCAACAACGTCTACGGCTACTCCGCCGCGCAAACGCTGATCCCCGTTCTCGCCCAATGCGGCGAAGACCTCTCCCGCGACAACATCATGAAACAAGCCGCCAACATCGACATCCAGTTGCCGATGGTACATCCCGGCATCCGCTTTACGACCTCCGCCAAGGACTATTACGGCTTTAAAAGGCTGCGCATGCAGCGCTTCGACGGCAAAGGCTGGGCGCCATTTGGCGAGCCGATCGGCGTGTAAGGAAGGCTTGGGGCTCTGCCCCAAACCCCGCCAGGAGAAGCGCTCCTGGACCCGCATCCATAAGGCGAGAAGCAAACAACCACGTCTCCCCCGCCCCTTGTGGGCTGGGGCCGGGGGGAGGGAGGCCGCCATCCCTCAGGAACCCCAGGGAACCACCTTCTCGTAAAATCTCACCGTCGTCTCAACACGACATTCCCGCGGATCATTCGCGCCAATCGGCACAAATCCAAATTTCCGCACAACGCCCGCCCCAATCGGCACCGCCAGCGCTGCTTGCAGCACCCGCATGATGTCGAGGACCGCCCGATCGGTCGAGGGTGCGGGCAGATCCGCTGGTACGTCGTGCAAAGTTTCCATCGTTCCAGGGTATAGTGAAATTACATAACAATCAATGATAGTTACAATCCTGGTCCAGTTGGCTGGTCAGGTTTATGGCTCGCTTTCCGTCGCCGGCCACGGCGCAGATGGATCCTGCCGCCGTATCGATGCAACGATCCCTGATGCTCTCGTAAAGTTGAGAACGCTTGCAAACAGAATAACGGAACATCGCACTTCCGTTCTGCATTAAACGCGATTTTTTTATTGACGAACCTATGACACCGTATCATTCTGCTGCTGCAAGAACGACAGTCAATCGGATCCGAGTGCCTCGTGAATTCTATGGCCGGACCGTCCACACGCCCATCGATACTTTGTCTCATTTCGGTCAATTGCCTGAGAATTTGCCTGCACCAGTGTGGGAGAGAAAAATGGACCTTGCGAATTTCACCTTCCGGCCGGTCAACATTCGGCCGTATAAAAGCGATATCTTCCCGAGCACCCTGGGCCCGCTCGCCGATCTGCCCGGCAAATGGCAGGGAACCGGCTTCAACCAGATCTGGCGGCCGTTCCGTGCCGGGCCCGGCGATCCGCCCAGCCAGGATCGCTTCCTCGAGCTGAACCTGACGACCGAAACGCTCGAGTTTGAGGAAATCTCCGGCCCGATCCCCAATCGCGGGTTCCTCCAGGGCGACATCTCCATGTTCGGCCTGACCTACCTGCAGAAGATTTCGGATGTCGTCAGCGGCGGCATCCACATCGAACCCGGAATCTGGGCGGTGGTGCCGAAAACGACCGACCCGCTGGAGACCGAGACCGTGGCGCGGCTGGCCTCGATCCCGCACGGCACGACAATCCTGGCCCAGGGAACGGCGCTTACCGTCGACGGGCCGCCGCGGATCTCGCCTGTCAGCATCACCCCCTTCGCCATCGGCAACCCGGCGCGAACGGTCCCTTTCCCGGAAAGCGACCTGACCAAGGAAACGCCGTTCCGTCAGATATCGAACGATTCGATCACCCAGGGAATGGTGGACAACCCCAACTCGGTCCTGTTGTCCGCGCTGACCGGGCAACTCGTCTTCAAGACCGTCGTGCTGCTCATCTCGACCACCGCGCCGTCGCCGATCAGCGGCGGCGGCACCGATGGTACGGCGTTCCTGCAAGGCTCGCCGACGCACGGCCCGAACGCGTCGCCGGCCTCGATGAACGCGATATTCTGGATCGAGAAGGTGGTTCCCGACGGTGGCGGACTGGAGTTCCTTCAGCTCCAGTACACCCAGACGGTGCTGCTGAACTTCAACGGCCTCAGTTGGCCGCACGTGTCGGTCGCCACGCTGCGCAAGGTCGTCTGAAGCCGACTACGCAAGGTCGTCTGACGCCGATTGCGCAAGGTATTCTGACGCCGAATGCGCAAGGTCGTCTGACGCCGACACGGCTGCGCCCGCTTCAAAGGGAAAACAGGATTTGTCCGTGCCAGACATACGCCACGTGGTCGTCCTGATGCTGGAGAACCGCTCGTTCGACTGCATGCTCGGCCAGCTCTATCCGGCTTCCAAGACCTTCGACGGGCTGACCGGAATGGAAACGAACATCTGGCACAGCGGAAACGAGCCGACCACTGTTCCGGTCTGGACCGACCCGATGATGGGCCCGGGTTCCGTGCTGGTTCCCGACCCCGATCCCGGCGAGCTGTTCGCCGACATCCGTCAGCAGCTCTCGGGAACGCCCGGCTCCGGCGTTGCCATGGGCGGGTTCGTCGACAACTACATGGCGCAGCCCGCGACGGAGACGCCGTCGAGCCCGGACGCCGTGATGCACTACTTCACCCAAGCCCACGTGCCGGTAATTAGCCAGCTCGCCCGTGCCTTTGGCGTCTCGGACCGGTGGTTCGCTTCGGCGCCCTGCCAGACCTGGCCGAACCGGCTGTTCGCCCACACCGGCAGCGCCGGCGGGGATGTGAACAACACCGCGCAGCATGTGCCGTACATGATGCCGACGACGTTCGAACGGGTCGCGGCAGCCACCGGCAAGACCTGGGGCATCTACTTCCACGACGTCCCGCAGACCGCGACCCTGGGGCGGCTATGGGCCCACCCCGGCAGCTTCCACAAATTCGACGATTTCCTGCTCGATGCCGCGTCGGGCAATCTGCCCTCGTACAGCTTTGTCGAGCCGCGCTACTTTGCCGATACCGTCCACAACCGGATGCCGAACGACCAGCATCCGCCGCACAACGTCGCCGACGGCGAGGAGCTGATCGCGACCCTCTACAACGCGCTGCGCGCCGGACCCGGCTGGCGGCACACCCTGCTGATCCTGACCTACGACGAGCACGGCGGCTGCTACGATCACGTCCTGCCGGGGAACGCCGCATCACCCGGCGGGCCGACGCCGGATGGTTTCAGCTTCGACCGGTTCGGCGTCCGGGTGCCCGCGGTCATCGTCTCGCCGTACGTGAAGGCCGGCAGCATCATCCGGGCGCCGGGTTCGACGCCGTTTGATCACACCTCGATCTTCAAGACGCTGCAGGAGATTTTCGGGCTCGACCCGTCTCCGCTCACCCCGCGCACGGCGGCGGCGCCCTCCCTGCTCGGCGCGCTGTCGGCGTCGCCGGACAATGACGGCCCGGCCAGCGTCAGCTCCGCAGCGCCCCAGGCCGATCCGGCGGAAGTGGCCCGGCTGGCGGCACTTCCGCCCAACGGCATGCAGCGGAGCCTGAGCCAGGCCTCGATCAAGCTGCCGACCCTGGGCGCGGACACCAACCTGCACATCCGACGCCTCGCCGCCGCTCCGCCGATTATGCCCGACCATCCTACGACCGGCGCCGCCGCCACGGCCGCCATCGGCCACGTCGGCGCCTTCCTCGGCAAGTAGCCCGCGGGACGCCACCTCGCTTGACGTCGACCTCCACGCAGCCCTGCGGCTCTCAGCCAGGCTCAGTCTTTCCCTTCCGCCATGGCGAACGGATGAGGAGCCAGCTTCGAGTCACGGGTAAGAAGCTGCATGCCTTCTTCCTGGCGGCAGCAGCCTCAATCCGACAGGCTGAGTACCCGGCGGCTGAAAGCCGGCTCGTCGAAATCGGCCGGCAATCCGACACGAAGGCCATCAAGCCCCAGCTCGCGGCGAACGATGGCTGCCTTCTCGAAATCCATGCCCGAGCCTGTTTGCGCCGCAACCAGCTCGACGAATGGACGGCCATGTTTGGTCACGACCACGCGCTCACCCCGCGCTGCCGCCGCGGCGGCTTCGGCGAAGCGGGCTTTGACCTGGCGTATCGACAGTTCCACGATGCATCCCCGGCGTTGCTGGCCCAGGTCGGGCAGGGCACTGACTGGCACAGCCTTAGCCTGTAGTCACCAGCCTGTAGTCACCCGGTGACCACAAAATGCCGATTTCGCGGTTTGAATCCACGGCAACCTCCCCTGTCGCACCGCTCCGCCTGATCCTGTAGGCTGGGCCGACCACGCGCCGCGACTCCATGCCCCCACCCCAGGAGCTTCGAACATGAGCAGCTCGACCGAATACGCCCCGCCCGCGATCTGGACCTGGAACAAGGAGAGCGGTGGCCGGTTCGCCAGCATCAACCGCCCGGTCGCCGGTCCCACGCACGACAAGGAACTCCCCGTCGGCCGCCATCCGCTGCAGCTCTACTCGTTGGGCACGCCGAACGGCGTCAAGGTCACGGTGATGCTGGAGGAGCTGCTGGCGCTCGGCCACCGGGGCGCCGAGTACGACGCCTGGCTGATCAAGATCGGCGACGGCGACCAGTTCGGCAGCGGTTTCGTCGCCATCAATCCCAACTCGAAAATCCCGGCCCTGCTGGATCGCTCCGGCCCAACCCCGATCCGGGTCTTCGAATCCGGCGCCATCCTGGTTCACCTCGCGGAAAAATTCGGCGCCCTGCTGCCGACCGAGCCGGCCGCGCGCGCCGAGTGCCTGTCCTGGCTGTTCTGGCAGATGGGCAGCGCGCCGTATCTGGGCGGCGGCTTCGGCCACTTCTATGCCTACGCGCCGACCAAGCTGGAATACCCGATCGACCGGTTCGCCATGGAGGTCAAGCGCCAGCTCGATGTGCTCGACCGCCGGCTGGCCGAAACCGAATACCTCGCCGGCAACGCCTACACCATCGCCGACATCGCCGTCTGGCCCTGGTACGGCGCCCTGGCGAAAGGGCTGCTGTATGGCGGCGGCGAGTTCCTGCAGGTGCAGGAATACAAGAACGTCCAGCGCTGGACCGACGCCATCGCCGAGCGCCCTGCCGTCCGCCGCGGCCGCATGGTCAACCGCGTCATGGGCGATCCCGCCAGCCAGCTGCACGAGCGCCACGATTCCGGCGATTTCGATACGAAAACGCAGGACAAGCTCGCTCCGGAAAAATAGTGAACTCGAAATAATGAAGTTCCTGCACGCCGCGGACATCCACCTCGACAGCCCGATGGCCGGGCTGCGGGACCGCGCCGACCTGCCGGACGCGATGATCCGTCACTGCACCCGCCGCGCCTTCTCCGCCATGGTCGACCTGGCGCGGGCCGAGGACGTCGCCTTCGTCATCATCGCCGGCGACCTCTACGACGGCGACTGGAAGGATTTTTCCGCCGGGCTGTTCTTCGCCGCCGAGATGCGCCGACTCGATCACCCGTGCTTCCTGCTGCGCGGCAACCACGATGCCCGCTCGGTCATCACCCGCGGCCTCAACCTGCCCGACACGGTGCGCGAATTCTCCTTTCGAACCTGCGAGACGTTCCACGTGCCCGACC